>DCIQ01000121.1:3721-9121 GCA_002317435.1 Bacteroidales bacterium UBA1722
CTGGGCGGTATCGTCACCAACCAGTCCATCCGTGTGGCAGGTGACGTGTTTACTGCCGAGATACAGCAGTATATGCGCCAGCAGCATAACATAAGGGTGGGTGAGATTACATCGGAGCAGATAAAGATGCGTATAGGTGCAGCCACCCCCGATCTGGACGAGATACCGGAGCCGTTCGTAGTGAAAGGTCCCAATATCATGACTGCGCATCCTGTCGAGATCGCCATAACCAGCGGCGAGATCGCCCGTTGTCTGAACAAGTCCATCGAGAAGATAGAGGCAGCCATCCTGCAGGTTCTGGAATCCACTCCTCCAGAACTGTATCAGGATATAGTGGAGAAAGGAATCTTCCTTTCCGGAGGTGGTGCTCTGCTGAAAGGTTTGGACAAACGTCTTTCTGAAGCGATGAATATCCAGTTCCGTGTGGCGGAAGACCCTTTGAGGGCTGTGGCACGTGGGACAAGCATCGCCCTCAGGGATCCCGGAAGGTATCAGTTCCTGCTGAGATAGTTTCTGCAGATGAGGCGTCGCTCTGACAGAATATACTTGACGGTAACGGTCTTCATTATTTTGGAGGCCGTATCTGCATTTATGATATTCAGGAGCGGTGCCGTGCAGAAGAACGTCCTTGTCGCTTCCATGAGGGTATGCAGCGATTATGTGGAGGACAGATGGTCAAAAGTTCTATACTGGTTTTCACTGAAGGATGTCAATAGAGATTTGATGAAGGTGAACGCCGCCCTTATCGCCCGGAACATGAAGCTGATGAATCATTTGGAACGGATAGGGATGCCGCATGACAGCGTCGCGGACTCTGACCGCTACAATCTGATTCCCGCGATGGTAATCAGCAACAGTGTGGGACGTCTTCATAATTACCTGATCGTCGACAAGGGGGAAGATGATGGCATAAGGACTGATATGGGGGTGATTACGAATTCCGGTCTGATAGGAAGCGTAGTGGCTGTGAGCAGCCGGTATTCCAGGATAGTTTCGATGCTGGATACGGATACCCGGTTCAGTGTCATTCTGAAAAGGAACGGTACTTTCGGCACCATGTACTGGAAGGGGACGGATCCGACCAGAATGGCAGTTATGGATATACCTGTCCATACTCCGGTAAGCGAGGGGGACACCATCATTTCTAGCGGATACTCCGCCTTCTTCCCGTCGGGAATTCCCATCGGAACCATAAGTGCATTTTCACTGAACGACGGCATCAATTATGAGTTGGAAGTGGAACTGTTCGAAGATTTCAGGTCATTGAAGTACGTGTATGTAGTCGATTCCCAGGACGCGGCGGAGATAGCCGGTTTGAAAATTGAATCCAGATGAAGCGGATATGGAGAAGAGTCAGTCAATTATAGTTTTCGTACTGGTGTTCCTGATACAGGTGATACTGAACAATTCCGTTTTTTTCGGAATCTATCTCTATCCTGTCCCGATATGTTTTGTCCTGCTGTCCCGGGATGTCCGCACTTCTTCACTGAATATGCTGCTGACAGCTTTTGGGACGGGTATCCTGCTTGATTTTCTCAGTAACGGAGTTCCCGGACTGAATGCCGCCGCACTGACGGCGATGGCCTTTTTCCGGAGACCGGTCCTGAAGAGGTTGTTCCTCATGTATGGAGGTGCCGAGTACAGTTGCCCTTCCGTGTGGAATATGGGGATGACCAAATATTTCATTTATTCGGTGGTCGCCTGTGCATCGTTCTTTATATTCTATGTCTCTCTGGAATCGGTCGGCATTACCGGTCTTTGGATATATTTGAAAAGGATTCTGGCCGGCACATTCGTGAATGCTGCGGTGATGTTGTTGATGTCCGCTGCGATACAGAAGAGGAGAACGTTCTGATGGGACTCTTTTCGCTGACCAGAAGGAACATGCTTATCGCCGGTGCAGTGGTGATGTTCACCGTGCTGGCTGTCAGACTCATATATCTCCAGCTGATCGATGACACCCTGAAACTCAGCGCCGACAATAATGCCCTCCGATATGAAACCCTCTACCCTCCGAGGGGCCAGATACTTGACAGAAACGGACGTGTGATAGTCGGGAATATGAACATCTTCGACATTATGGTGACTCCTGCGGATGTAAGGGAGTTCGATACTCTGGAACTGTGCAGGATTCTTCAGATGGATACGTCCGAGATGTTCAAGTCTTTCCGCTACTATAAGAAATACCGTTCCAGAATAGGATATCAGACACTGATTTTCCGGAAGAATGTTCCCGCGGAAGAATACACCCTCTTCATCGAAACGAAATCCAGATATCCCGGTTTCTCGGGGGCTCCCCGTACCAAGAGGAAATATGAATATAATGCAGGTGGAAATCTTCTCGGATATGTCACCGAGGTGGATGAATCTTTCCTCTCGTCCCATCCGGATTACAGATCCGGGGACTATGTGGGGAGAACCGGCATCGAGGAGGTCTGCGAGAACGAACTCAAGGGTGAAAAGGGGTGCAGGATATATCTCAGGGATTCGAGGAACATAATAAAGGACCACTATATGGATGGCGCGAATGATGTTCCTGCGGTCCCCGGAGAGAATGTGATCACCACCATCGATGCAGAGCTCCAGAGTTATGGAGAATACCTGATGAAGAACAAGGTCGGTTCCATAGTGGCGATAGAGCCTTCCTCCGGAGAGATTCTGACTATGGTCTCCAGTCCCGGTATAGACGTGGACGTATTGGGTGATATAGGGAAGTATTATTCCGAACTGAACAGTGACCCGTTCAGACCTTTGTTCAACAGGGCCGTGATGTCCACCCAGCCCCCCGGTTCCGTATTCAAACTGGTAAACGGACTTATCGCCCTCCAGGAGGGTGTCATCACTCCGGAGACCAGATTTTCGTGCAGCAACGGATATCACATCGGAAAACTGACCGTCGGATGCCACTCCCATTATTCTCCGATCGATTTCAGAACTTCCATAATGATGTCCTGCAACGCATATTTCTGCGCGGCATTCAGGAGGATTCTCGATAATCCGCGGTATCCGTCCATAGATTCGTCCTTCACGAGATGGCGGGAGTATGTGCAGAGTTTCGGATTCGGGGTGAAATTGGGCAGCGACTTCCCTTCGGAAAAATCCAGCAGTGTCCCTTCCGTAAAGACTTATAACAGGATGTATGGAAAGGGAAGATGGAACTCCGTCTCCTGTATCTCCCTTTCAATCGGGCAGGGGGAGATGGGATGTACTCCTCTTCATCTGGCCAATCTGGCTGCCATAATAGCGAACAGAGGCTTTTACCATATTCCGCATATAATAAGGCACCACAAGGACGCTGAAACTGATGCCTTCTTCGCCGGGAAGCACTATTGTATGGTGGACCCGGTCCATTTCGAACCGGTGATAGACGGGATGTGGAAGGCTGTGAATGCCGGACAGGGCCTCGGGGGGACGGCGCCCATAGCTCATGTGGACGGGCTGGAAATATGCGGGAAGACCGGGACTGCGGAAAATCCCCACGGGGACACCCATTCCGTTTTCGTCTGCTTCGCTCCACGGGAAAATCCCCGCATCGCTGTGGCCGTGTATATGGAAAATGCTGGTTTCGGAGGGACTTGGGCTGCGCCTGTGGCTTCATTGATGGTAGAGAAGTATCTCAGGGGTGAAGAGCCTCTGTCTCCCGAACGGGAAGAATTGGAGCGCAGGATGGCCGAATCCAATCTGCTGCATAAGAATCCCGCCAGCAAGAAATATGTAAAATCCCCCAATGCCAAAAAATGAATTTCAGACAGAAGATAAAACATATCGGGTGGCTGCCTGTATTCTGTTGGCTGTTTCTGGCTGTTTTCGGATGGCTGAACATCTATTCGTCCGTATATACGGATGATATGACCGGTATCTTTTCCTTCTCCGTAAAGAGCGGAAATCAGTTTCTCTGGATTATGATGGGGATGGCCGCCGCATTTCTGATACTTTTCGTCATTCCTCCCCGGATATATACATCTCTGGCATGGGTGTTCTATGTCTCGGTGATAATCCTTCTCGTTTTGGTGCTGATCGTGGGGAAGGAGGTGAACGGTGCCAAGTCCTGGATGATTTTGGGCCCGGTCAGTATGCAGCCTTCCGAGATATCCAAACTGACCACATCACTGCTGCTTTCTACCATAATGGGAAGTTACGGTTTCAGGCTTTCCGACTGGAATTCATTTTTCAAGGCTTTGGCTGTGGTACTGGTACCTGTGGCTCTGATAGCGCTGGAACCGGATATGGGGACCATTCTGGTATATTGTTCCCTGGCGTTTGTATTCTACAGGGAGGGTATGTCCGGCTGGATCATAATGTTCGTCCTGCTGTGTGTCCTGCTCTTCATCGTCACCCTTAAATATTCCGCCTGTTCGGCGCTGCTGGTCCTTACGGCCGTTATGGGCGTAGTCCATTCGCTTGAATCCCGTCGTTTCATAAGGACGTTGTGGCCCTATGTGATATTCGTCGCGCTGTTCTCGTTTTTCCCCCGCCTGTATGGTTCGGGACTGCTTACTTTCCTGAATTTTATGGCTCCGGAATACTGGATTCTGCCTGTCTCCGTGATTTTCATGGCCATCATGTCGCGAATCAAGAGAAGAGACAGAAGGATGAGGATGCCTCGTTACCTGATACTCAGTTTCATCTGCTCGGTGGCTCTGATATTCTCCGTGCAGCATATTTTCGATGAAATTCTCCAGCAGCATCACAGAGACAGGATAGAGAACCTTCTGGGGATAAGCCAGGACCTCAAGGGTGCCGGATACAACGTGCACCAGTCAGAGATAGCCATCGGTTCCGGCGGGCTGTTCGGCAAGGGTTACCTCAACGGGACTCAGACCAAATTCAATTTCGTGCCTGAACAGAGTACGGACTTCATCTTCTGTACCATCGGAGAGGAGTGGGGGCTGGCCGGATCGCTGGCGGTGCTGACGGCGTTCCTGCTTATCATAATCAGTGTGATCAAAACTGCCGAAAAACAGCGGGATGCCGTTTTCCGGATATATGGATACTGCATAGCATCCGTTTTCTTCATGCATGTGTTCGTGAATGTGGGGATGACCATAGGGATAATGCCGGTGGTGGGCATTCCGCTTCCGTTCATGAGTTACGGAGGGTCTTCGTTCCTCTCTTTCACAGTTCTGCTGTTCATCTTCCTGCGGATGGACCTCGAAAGATGGGCATAGTCACTCTTCCGGGTGACTATAACAGCTCCAGATAGCGCATCTCCTTCCCGTCGAGTTCCGTGGTCACTTCGGAATAGCGGATGGAGGCTTTCGTCAGTTCATCGGACGAAAGTGTTCCGGAGGAGAGGGCAGTCTCGAGTTCCTTCTTCTCCGTTTCCAGACTTGCGAGCTCCTTTTCCAACTGTTCCATCTCCCTCTGCTCCTTCCAGGTGTATTTCTTCCGCGCGGGGGC
>DCIQ01000121.1:9209-9443 GCA_002317435.1 Bacteroidales bacterium UBA1722
GCGGTTCGCGGTGCCGGCCCCTTCTGCCTGTGAAGCACGGTAGTCCCGGATATACTGCCGGTACTCACTGCATTTGCCTATGTAGTCCTTCACCCTGCCGTCTCCGTCGAAGATGAAGATGTGGTCCGCCAGTTTGTCCAGGAAGTACCGGTCGTGGGAGACTATCAGCAGACACCCGTGGAAGTTCAGCAGATAATCTTCCAGAACGTTCATGGTGAGGATGTCGAGATCGTT
>DCIQ01000023.1 GCA_002317435.1 Bacteroidales bacterium UBA1722
TTCCATCCCTGTCCGCCACCGTCATAATACCGTTCTCAGTATCCGCCATTACAGTGACGGCACGTGTGGTCAGAGTAAAAACTCCGCCTGTATGTCCGGTCTCCACATGCGGTTCCCGCCCCCAGTCTGTTTTGATGATACCGTAACGCTGCAGAAGAGACTCGCTGAAAGAATCACGCGGACTCACCCTGACATGGAGTATGTCGTCCGTGCAGAATTCGAGACTCACGTTCATACCGTCGGACGTACGGGCGGTGCAGTACCTCTGGGCCATAGCAGGGAGCATCGCCGGAAATAACAATAATGTTAAAAATATCTTTTTCATCCTATAGAGTTTGCAAACATAGAAAATGCGGTTGAGTATGCAGAAAAGCCGGAATACTATTTTCTGAATTTCACATCTGTCCCGGAACTGTTGAAGGCACATTCCACTATCTCCTTTTCAGTCACATCCACCCTGTCATCAACAAATTCAGGTATGTTATAAGACTTATACAGCCTGTCATAGTAACGGCTGTCCTGCTGCGGAAGCAGGAACGGCTTGGTGAAAGTCCCGTCTTCATTAAGATGAGTGATGAACAGTCTGGTATAGAGTCCGTCAAGTCTCCTGCTGCTGAACACCACCCAGCGGCTGTCGCCGCTCCAGCTGTGATAACTCTCGACATCGGGACTGTTGATATCCCCTGTATTCAGCATTTCTCCGGTATTCAGGTCCATGACCTTCAGATCCGCCCCCTTGTGCCAGATATGGAAATTACCGAACTCCGCTTCGGTGAACATAAGATACCTACCGTCCGGAGAGACTCTGGGAAACGTGGAACTGCCCCCTGTATAAACTGTATCCACAGTATCGGAAAAAGTCATCGTTTCCGGGTCAAATCCGATGGAACAGAGAGAATATCTCACCTGCCGATATTCCTCCGGCATCTTCACCTGTGGTGAACTGCAGAAATAAAGGGTTCTTCCATCGTGGGAAAATGAGGGAAATGTCTCCAGTCTGTCCGCAGACATAAGCAGCCGCGAAGATGCGAGGGTGCGGGTTTCAGTGTCATATACCACCACATCCGACTCGGTATCATAAACTTCTATCCTGTCGGGACTGGAACTGTGGAAAGCCTGAAAGGTATCATTTACGGAAAAAGCTATATATCTGCCGTCAGGACTCCACTGGGGATATACCAGAGCGGAAATGGTCTCCGGAGTTTTGGTATTCAATTTTTCAATCGAACCGTCTTTTATGACGTATGTCCCGCCGTGCTGCGCTCTCATATGGAATACCATCCTGTCATGCCTCCTGTCAGAGAAAGAATGGCAGTTCATACAGTTCCTGTCCGTCACGGTATTCCGGATTATGGCCGTCTCCGTGAAAGTCTCCACATCACGCTGATACAGCCCCATCTCATTCCAAGTCTCGTATCCTGGATCTATGAGCCTGTAGGTAATGTATCTGTCTATCGGCGCGTCAAGCACTTTTATTCCGAAAGGATCATAGGACAGCCACTTCCCATCCTTATTTACAAGCACCCTGACACAGATGTCCCCCCCTCCCGCAGTCAACCGCTTCCACGCCTTCATGGGAATCCTGAATTCCGGTCCTTTCACGAGGATACTGTCATCACCATTACTGATTATGGCTGCAGACTCACAGTCAGAATCAAGTCTGAAATCCAGAGGTGCCATGTTCACAGGTATCGTCACCCCGGCATAGTCCGGAAAAATGGCCGGAGCACCTTCTAAAGAGCCCTCGATATCGATACCACCGGAGCAGGACAGCGATGATATGCACAGGAGCGCCACGGCCAGCCACCTGACCGGCATTTGATTTATGATGCAGATCCGCCCGGCGTTCATAAACTATTAACCATCATTACGTAATACCAATAAGTCTTCCTATATTTCTCCGGAGAACGGCCGGATTCGAGAAGTTTCTTGAAGTCGGTATATCTTCTGTATATGCCGATGTCCACCCCCACGGACTTCCAGTAGTCGGGATAAATTTCGGACATCATGCAGGCGGCCTCGGAGAACGAGACCGGAAGAGACTCAAGAGCCAGAGTACCGTAGAACTCGTCGAGCATACCTTTGAACGCATCGAAATTACAGTCAAGTAGGTATATCATCCCGAGATAATCCACTGTAGCCCTATGCTTCGGATTAGTTCTGATGATAATCTTGAGCTGTTCACCGAGAGTGCCTTCATCTGAGAGAAAATCATCTTCCGGGATACACCGGCGTTTCGCACCCAGCACGGAATCAGCCTCCACGGCAGAATCATCATACAGGAATGCTCTGTACGATACAGCGCTCCGGCGCAGTTTATCACGGTCTTCGAGACGGTTGATGTATTTCTCAGCTACCGGATATGCACCGAATATCAGATTCGTCTCCACCAGTCTGGCCAACATTCTGTCCGAATATTCCGGCTCATCCTGCACTAACGTTTCGAAAGCATATCTCTGCGAAAGAGCCACATATCCCATCGAATAAAAAATATCCGAGAGCAGTGCCCCCGTCCGGGGTTTCTGACCCCATTCCGGGATAAGTCCGCCCGGACCTGCCTGCGTATATGTAAACGCCCTCTCTGCGAGCTGACCTGTCTGGGCAAGGGCCAGATTAAGTCTCGCCAGATTATCAAACACCACCGTCTGAGATGTATCCTGATAGTCCGCTATAATGTCGTTCCAGTCAGTTCCACCCATATCACTGCCTTTAATACCGCACCCCACGGGCAGCAGAACAACCGACATAACTACCGATAACAGAACAGACTTTTTCATTTCCATCTCAAGCAACCCAAACTTACAGCACTCCCCACTCTTTATTCGGTTCAGGTCCCATCTCGAATACCAGGGTTCCTCCACTCATGATATCATCATGATGGAGCCAGCATCTGGAATATGGTTCACCGTTCAGAGAGGCGGACTGGATATAGACATTACCGGAAGAATTGTTGCGGGCTTCGATGACGAACGTCTTGCCGTCAGGCAGATTTATGGTAGCCTTGTCGAATGCCGGACTGCCTATCTGATAGATGAGGGTACCCGGACACACCGGATAAAAACCCAATACACCGAATATGTACCAGGCCGACAGCTGTCCGCAGTCTTCATTGCCCGGGAGTCCTCCCAGCCCATTCGTGAAGTTTTCTTTTACCAGTTTCCTTATAGTCTGCTGAGTTTTCCACGGAGAACCTGTATAATTATAGAGATATGGAGAATGCATCGAGAACTCGTCTCCGACATAATAGAATTCGTTGGCGAAGAAATAATCCAGCTGCTTCTCCAGTTCCTGCGGTCCGCCCATGAAATCGATGAGGCCCGGAACATCATGAGGTGCGAAGAAAGTGATGTTCCTGTAATAGGTTTCACAGTCCCGCTCCGTGCCCTGAGCCCATACGCTGACTGCCGGATCATATGTATCTCTCCATGATCCGTCGCTGTTCCTGCCGCGAATGAGTTTCGTCTGAGGGTCAAGTACGTTGAGATAGTTCTTCGAACGCTTCATCAGTTCATCGGATAAGTCTTTCCGCCCCATACCTTCGGCCATCCTGGCGATACAGAAATCGTCATACGAGAACTCCATCGTACGTTCAACGGACTCTTTCTGACGGTCGGTCGGGACATAGCCGAGTTTTATGTAGTCTTCGATACCGACACGGGCCTTGTATATCCCGGTGCCAGGGGTGGTGGCGTTTTTCATCATCGCCTCCAGAGCCTTATCCAAGTCAAATCCTCTGATACCTTTTATGTAAGCGTCAGCTATCACGGCATCACCGTGGGTGCCGTGCATGATATTTGAGTATCCGGGACTCGGCCACTTGGGTATCCACCCACCCTCATCGTAGGAATTAAGGAGTCCTGTTATCATGTCAGGCACTATCTCCGGAGTCAGGATAATCAACAGGGGGTGCAGTGCCCGGAAAGTATCCCAAAGCGAATAATCGGTGTACATAATCCCCGGGACGGTTTTTCCGTTGAACGCGCTGTAATGATAGCCGTCTTCGGTAATATTCCGGGGCGTCAGGGCGATACGCTGCATGGCCGTATAGAATATCTGTTTGTCGGTCTCGGAGGCCTCCACCTGAATCCTGCCCACCTCCTTCTCCCACACTTGTTTCACCTGTTTCACTATCCGGTCGAAGTCTTTGGCGCCGATTTCACTTTCCAGATTCTTTCTGGCCTGATTGAAGTCGATGAATGAAGTGCCCACCTTCACATCGACCACTTCTCCCTCATGCGTTCCGAAAGTGACACTGACGGCAGAGGCGACGGAACCTTTCTCAGCCATACGGGAGAGCTGCTCTGCCGACAGGCTCTCCGGCTCTATGCATGCGAACCTGAGTGTGGCCAATCCGGTATTATCCACATACTCCACCATCATGTCACATGTCTCCCCTTCGTCGAGAGTGACAGAATAAAGTTCAGGAGCAGGCCGATGTGTCTTCCTGGTATCGATTACCATCTTACCGTTCACGGACATCCGCGAATAATCATCCGATATGAGATAGAGAACATGCTTCCCGGATTTACGGGCTTTCAGAGTTCCGGTATATCTCACGGAGAAATGGTCTTCAGGAACTCCCGGAGCGGGAGATTTTCCCCACTCGAAATTAATATCGCTGTCTCTCCTCACCACAGTCGGTTTTCCTTCAAAATCGGGATTATCGAAAATTTCTCCCTTGAAACCGTCCGTTACGAGCAGCGTATTATCGGCATACACAGGTTCCGGAAGAATCCTGTAGGACTCGAACGGCTTGCTGAACCGGGCGACATAGTAACAGGCGAATTCCCTGCCTGTATAGCCTTGATTACCTACACGTCCGGCATTTGTGACGTATCCTTCTATTTCATTCCTTTCAGGTATGACATGGTAGTAATTCTCGAATTCACTTCTGGCATTGTCGATTATTATATGGGACTGTTCTGACTCAGGGTATGTGAATCTGAGATATCCGGACTTGGATATCCCTGTCAGCTCCGCCTTGATGTCATAATCATCCAGCATTACAGAATAGTAATATGGCTTGGCCACCTCCCTGTCATGCGAATAAGACGACTGGCGTTCATGAATTCTTTCTCTCAGTTCACCTGTGGTGGGAGTGATGGTGAACGATCCATACTCCGACATGGAGGTGCCGTTGGGATAATGGCTGGCACGGAAACCCTGGATATACGGATGATGTGAGAAATAGCACCTGTCAGTCTTCGCAGTCTGAGGAGAGAGCTGTATCATAGGATGGGTGACACCTACACCTGGATAAACGAATCCCATCGGTTCTTCAGGCGTACTCAGATTCGAGGGCCCCTTCCATGCCTGTGTACCTATTCTGGTATCGACATATTCCACCAGTTCTGAGGAATCCCCGACCCTTTCGCCGGAAGGAATGGAGCAGCCGAAGGCCAGAGCCGGCAGCAGCAGTATAAATGATTTTGTTATATGTTTCATATCATGTCTGTTACGAATTCAACGAAAACACCACCATACCTATGACCAGCAGAACCATACCACCGATCATTTTGAATATTGAAGCACGGGAGGCATTCTTCCACTCTCCCATCAGGATGCCGGCCACATTACCGGCGATGATGGCCATAGACTGCATAATCGCCCATCCGGCCGATGCGGCATACCCGCCCATGCGGTTAGTTCCCATCCCGTAGAGGAAGATGCTTGCATACCATATCACTCCGGCCAGAGCGGCCCAAAGGAAATTTCTCCCCCCCGACTGCCTGTAAACCTCCATCGTCCTGTTTCTTCTGAGCAGTATGAGGCACTGGGCCGCATTTACGATGAAGCCTGTGACGAAAATCACAGCCCACGTGGCGTTGGCGGAGAAGAGGCTCTTCGCACCAAGACTGACAGCCGTCTGCTGCAGCGGTTCTCCATAAACGAATCCGAAATTAATCATAGGTCCGAAGACACCGGCCAGAATGCAGACGATGAGTCCCGTTCTGAAATTCCTCCCTGACTTGGCGCCGTCGCTGTGGTTCTTGCCGGCATTGGCTATCAGGATGATACCGGCCACCGTCACCACTACGCCGACAGGGATGTTCAAGTGTTCCGGCATCAGAAGGTCTCCCGGCGTATTCAGCAGGAACGGGGCTATGACCCCGACGGTGTTTATCAGTCCCTGCATTATCGGTATCGCCAGCGATACGCCGAGGTAGTCGATGCCCTTGCCGAACAGCAGGGCTCCGATGCCCCAGATTATGCCGAATACGGCGATGATGGCCGTCGTGGAGGGATTCTGGGCATATACTGAAAAAACGTGCGGTACCGTAAGCGACACCGCTATGAACGGGCACACTATGAGAGCGACTAAACTCCATATCAGCCAATTGTTCTCCCACCCCCATTTCCTGTTCTTGTTAAATGGAGTTGAGAAGATGCCTGAACAACATCCCCCCATCACCACGAGAAGTATTCCTGTAAAAAAAGTCGTTTCCATATTCAGTTATTGTTATCAGTTTTCAACCAGTCTGTCGACTACCAGCTGCCTGAATCTCGGGGACAGCATCGAGAAATAAGCAGTGAATCCTGTCACTCTCACCACCAGTTCCGGATAGGCCGCAGGATTTTCATGGGCCTTGAGGAGAGTGTCCCGGTCGAGAATATTGACATTAATGAGGGTGCCTCCAAGCTCCGTATGAGTTCTGATGATGGCGCATATCACGTCCACGTTCTTCTCTCTGGCGAAAGAGGGGTCAAGCTCCCACTGCATCGGGGCCGTATTGCCGTAGGCGGGCTGAATCTTCGCTATGGATGAGGCGAGGGCGAGTGATGCTCCGTCCACTGTAAACCCGGGTACCGGATTCGCGCCATGCGAGATCGGGGTGCCGGCCCTTCTCCCGTTCGGAGTCGCTCCCACCGCCTCCCCGAATGCGATGGTGTTGGCCCATGAAAAGAACCCGGGAATGAATTTATACCGTCCTTCGCTCTGGCTCCGTATGAGTTCGACGAAGAGATCCCGGATTTTCAAAGCCCATTTTTCACCGATTGAACCTTCACATCCGTAATGACTGCTGTTCTTGAGAATATTCCGGACTATCTCCCCCCCCTCGTTCTGATAATCAGACCTGACAGATTCTATCAGGGTCGGCCAGGAGAGTTTTCCTTCCTTTTCCATGCGCTGCTCTATCGCCGCGAAAGAGTCGGCCGCTACGGCCAGTCCGGCTCCGTCGATGGAGAGATTATAATATTCCGCTCCGCCGTCGGAGACATCTGTCCCTTTCTCAATAGGTCCATGGCTGAGCAGGTTGAGAATCAGTTCGGGCTCATTGTATTTCTGATACTTCAGATGGTGCCTGATGCCATCCGCCGCGGTCTGCACGGCAGCGGAGAGATGACCACTGAATATTTTCCACAAAAGATCAGTCGAACAGTCAGCACCGCCGGTCATTTCTTTGAAAGCCACTTCGAACACCTTGGCGATATTTATCTTCACGAGGTCGTTCATAGTATATTCCAGACCCGGCAGTGACATCCAGTTACATCCGACGGCTATTCGCTGTCTGGCCAGCCCGGCACTGTAACCATTCTTCATGAAACCCTCCACCAGAGCCTTGTCACCCGAGAAACGGGGCCATCCGTTCCGGTTCTTCACGAGATACTCCACGGATTTCCTGAACAGATCTTTGTTCAGACCGTCATAGACCCTTACCGTGATATTAAGCGAAGTGTTGATTTTGTCCGCCGCCTGAAGTATCAGAAACGAAATCCGTGATGTCTGGTCCTTCCCGTCCGCGTCGGGTCCGCCAAGCTGCCAGTATATGGGGTCATTGATAAGGAAACAGCCCAGATAATAGACAGCGATATCATCATTTATCCGGCCCTCCTCCATATCTTTCTCGTAATACGGCTGAAGCAGGGAGTCTATCTGTCCCCCGGCTCCATCCCTGTTATATGTACGGGATGCCAGATGATACCAGATTATCCACTGACAGGCTTCTCTCAAAGTCCGGGGGACACCGCTGACTACGTTCCTGTTGGTCTGCGCCATCTCGAGCAGGTTTTCCTTTCTTATCGGGTCCTGTTCTTCGGCCGCCATGGACTCAATCTTTTCGATATGTCTCAGAATCCAGCCCTGAACGGCTTTGATGGCGCGGAGATGGAGATCATAGAAATGAATCTGTTCGGGGGTGTCATTGATTTTCCTGTATTTTTCAATTTTCTCCGTCAGACCTCCCCATCCGAGTTCGAGCCCCATCCTGAAGTCAGGAGCGAAGTGGGCGTCATCTCCTATGCCGCAGATGATATTGTATTTTTCAATATCAGGTTTCAGATGATCATACGGATATTCCGGATTCCATTTGTTCTTCCTCATCTTGGACATGAAATACATCCACCTCCCGGCGAATGCGTCATCCGGGTCCACATATACGGGATGAACATTCATGAGACTGCAGAAATTGTCAGTCCATGCATCATAACCGTAAAAAGATCCGTCAGGATTATTGGGCATTATGTTCCACAAGCCCTCAGGAGGAACTATGCGTCCGTAATCATCCTCATCCAGAAGTCCCTCTTTCTGAATCTTCTCCTTCGTCTGCTCAAGTTTTCTGGCTCTGAGATTCCTGAGTTTATTATCGAGTATAGCGTCCATATGTTTACAGATTGTATTTTACAGGTATTTTTTTCAATTCTTCAAGTTGGTCGGCAGGGAGACATTCCGCATCCTCCAGTTCATTGCGGATGCCCATCGATTCATATTTGCTGAAGCCTAATGTATGGAAGCCCATCAGTTCGTATGATACTGTGCCGGAAAAGGGAGCCAGGAGCCGACAGATTTCTTCTATCTCCCCTGCCGTGTCGTTCACACCCGGAATAATCGGTGTCCTGACCGTCATCCGTCTCCCGGCAGCCGCCATTTTCAGGATATTGTCCACGACGGTCCGGTTATCCGCGCCGGTCCATTTTTTATGCTTTTCAGAATCAGACATCTTCAAGTCGCACATCCAGAAGTCCACCAAAGGGGATACTTCATCGAGATCCGCCCATTTCACCGCCATATTGGTCTCTATCGCAGTATTGATGCCGTCGGCTCTGCAGACGGACAGAAACTCCCTGACGAAATCCTTCTGAAGCACAGGTTCCCCGCCTGAGACAGTGACACCTCCCCCCGAATTGAGGAAATACGGAATATCCTTACGCACTTCATTCCATAGTTCCTCCACGCCGACTTCCCTTCCGACAAGAGAAATCGCGCCTGTACAGCAGGCATCAGCACATATGCCACACGCACGGCATTCTCCGAAATCCAACTCAGGTCCGTCTTCCGAAGGGCGTATCACCTGATTCGGGCACACAGCCGCACAACTGAGACAGCGTATGCATTTTTCCCGGATGTACTGCACTTGTCTGTGGGGATTCCATGTCTCGGGATTATGACACCACCTGCAGCGCATATTACACCCCTTCATGAAAACAACAGTCCTGAGCCCGGGCCCGTCATGAACTGACATCCGTTGGAGGGTGGTGATAACGCCTTTGGTCATAGCAGTATGTTCTAACCTCAAATGTACAAATATTCCACCAATAATCTGACTGTAATACGGAGTCAAGTATCATCTTCCTACCTATATTTCAGGACTCCGCCGTCCATAACGTCGGCATGTTTCAGAAAAGGGGTTTGAAGTCTCTTGTGGTTGAGTCTGTAACGACCCGTACACTCGTCATTTCTGATGATGACGAAGTCCCGGCCGTTTTCCAGATGGATGATTATCCTGTCAAACGCAGGGATGCCGAGTGCGTACTCAGTACTGCCGGGGCAGACAGGATAAAAGCCCAAACTTGAAAAGACATACCACGCGGACATCTGTCCGGCATCGTCATTACCGCTCAGACCGCCGGGAGTATTTCTGTATTCGGTCCTGAGAATGTCACCCACTGTCTTCTGCGTCTTGTCCGGCCTTCCGACCCAGTCATAGAGATATGCCACCTGATGACATGGCTCGTTTCCGTGCCAGTATCGCATCTGAGTGAACATCGAATCGAGTCTGGCTTCGAACTCCGCAGGGCCGATGAACTCTACCAGACCTTCTATATCGTGCGGAACGAACCAGCTGTAGTGGCACGGAGTCCCTTCGGTGATGAAACTTGTTTTCTGAAGATAATTACATTCATTCAGAAACGTACCGTCTTCATGGCGTCCCTGGGGGTATCCGGTCCGCGGGTCAAAGACATTTATCCAGTTCCCCGCTCTCTTCTTCAGGATATCCGCATCTTCAGCATAGCCTTCCGCCTCCAGAAGCAGTGAAGCACACCAGTCATCGTAAGCATACTCAAGGGTACGGCTGGTCTGTTCCGCCTGATGGAATGCGTAATCGACAGGCTCCTCGAGAGGAAGGTATCCGAGCCGCATATAAGGTTCCAGAGCACGCCTTCCCCGTCCGTCACGGTACAGGGCTGAGTCGGGAGCTTCGAATGCATTTTTTCTGGCTGCTTCACACGCAGCGGCCACATCGAAGTTCCTTATCCCTTTGGTATAGGCATCGGCGATTACGCTCACTGCATGGTCTCCTATCATCGCACTGGTATAACTCCCCCAACAGGGAAATATGGGAAGCCATCCTCCCCGCTCATATTTTCTGATGAGAGCCTGTATCATCTCCCCGCTCTTGTGGGGATGGAGGATGGTGAGCAGAGGGTGCAGTGCCCGGAAAGTATCCCACAGACTGAAATCATCGTAATCCTGAGATCCACCTGCATCACTGACAGTCCTCGGCAGAAGCGAAACCCTCCAAAGAGATGAGTAGAAATGACTGACGGCATGAGATTCGCCGCCGGAGATCTCTATCTGCGCGAATACTTCATTCCATATCTCCTCGGATCTTTGTCTGACCGCATCGAAGTTCCAATCAGGTATTTCGGCAGCCAGATTCGAGGAGGCTCCCTGTATAGACTTGAAAGAAGTCCCCATCTTCACCATAAGAGGTTCATCGGAAGATTTGAAAACCAGTTTCAATTCACGGGCGGCTGTATATTCCATCCTTATGACCGGCCGGCTGAATTCAGCGACCATCCATCCGGAATAACCCGCAGGTTCTCCCCATCCCTGATATATCCTATGTACCGGATTCTCCCCGGTAATCCTACCGTCTGCGAAACTGATGCTTCCTGCATCGTAATCCGTGTTCACTCCGATGACGAGACTGTCTGCCCTGAGACGGAAAACCGCGCTTCTGCCGAGAGCTGTCATCTCATATCCTCCGAAGCGATAATACGACGGATTCGCCTCCTCCACCGAATGGTCCATCTGTACGGGAGCACAGTCAGGAATCAGATAAAATGAGCCATAATCCTGGGTGGCCCCTCCGACCAACCAGTGGGAAGCTCTGAACCCGCTCCACTGAGAGGCGCCATAGTAATACGGAGATACACCTTTCTTTTCGGTTATCCCCGTCTGCGGAGTCCAGAAGGTCATCCCGTTCGGTTCTGTCACACAAGGAATGCAGTTGCCATAGACTTCTCCGCTGGCACCGAATATGCTGGCTGTAGGGGTGTCGGCGGCCTCGGTACCGATCCGTGTATCGATATCCCTGACGTTGAATTTAAGACTATCTGCAGAAGGACGGCAAGATACGGATGTAAGCGATATGATTATCAGGGCAAGTACTCCTTTCTTCATATTACTCTGTCTGCTTGGTGCAGTATACCCGGAAAAGAGATACGTCAGTTCTCTGGTACCATGCCAGAGGGGCGAATGATGTGGATTCGAAAACAAGTGAGGTGTCATTCAGAATAGAGACGACAGCTTCTCCGGTGTCTCCGAAAAAAAGAGATCCGTAATCGGAATAATACCAGTAATAAACCAGTAAATAGGCCTGCTCTCCGGTCACCGTATCCTTACGCCAGCACTGCATCAAACCTGAATTGTCGAAAACAAACCGATTATATGCCTCCGTTATCACACTGGGATCAGTCTCTGTATCCACAACGGCACCATTATTATCCAATGCTTCGTATCTGATCACATTCCAGACCCCGATCAGAGCCGGGTCGGTGATAACTTCTCCACCCGAATCATCATCGTCACCTATGAGTTTATCGCATGAATTGAAGACACATATTACTGATGACATCAGCATCACACTGTAAAGAAATTTTTTCATATTCGATTTCTGAGTAAGCGTTACCGGTACATTATCCTTTCTTGAATTCATAAAGATATGAAGTATTCCTCAAAAGACAAAAAAGATGTCGCTTTTATCCAAACAAGCCGCAGGTCGATGACCTGCGGCTTGTTAAAGAACTTTCAGATATGACCGGACGGCAGAATTCACTGTCCGGTCATACGTCATAGATATCAGTCAAGAATGAGCAACGGATTGTTTTCCCTCTCATTGCGGGGAATCTGAAGAACCATGTCACTCGCCTTGAGAGTAAATGAAGAAGCCCAGTGAATCCCGGAACCGCTGCGGTCCACATCTATACCCCAACGCTTGTTGTTGAAGTATTCACGGCCGTTCTCACCCCACATCTCGATTCTATACTGAAGCTGAACCATCTGCAGAGGAGTCAGTCCCTGCATCGAAGGATAGGTATCGCAGGTAAGCTGCCCGGCAGTACGGGCTTTGATCAGTTCATCGAGGGTGGTTTTCGCTTCTGATTTGCCATCCTGTGCCTGAGCCTCAGCCTTCATAAGGATAACCTCCGAATAACGGAACTTGCAGAACTCATTCTCATCGACGAGGTCTTTTGTAGATTCTGCCGTACCGCCGTCCTTAAGTCCGCATGTAGCTCCATATTTCATGGCAGAATACGAATAAGCTTCGGTAGCGGAAGTATTTGATCCGTATTTATACATGAAAGATTTGGGGTAGAAGGCATTCTTGCGGATGTCTTTATCTGCTATCTTACTATACAGGCGGTCGTCCATACGGACTATGGAAGAAGCGGCATACGCGCCGAACGGATTCTGCATACGAGTCTGGGCGCAAGTCAGATTGGCCTGAGTCTTGAGATTATATGAAGATGTCTTGATGAAACCGAGGATACATTCCGGATTTTTTTGAAGTGCCGTGAAAGCATTGTTCTGAGGAAGGAATACGATCTCATCAGGATTCTCGGGAAGATCCGCTCCGGTAGGATTACATCCGTAATTATCATCTGCGATGAAAGAATACTTCCCGCTGTTGATAATCTTGTCACAGGCAGCGATGGCCTCAGACCACTGACCGGTAAGGATATAAGCACGGGCGAGAAGGAAATTGACTACAGCGTTATCAAAATCCTCAAGTTCAGCATAACCGGTAGTGAACTTGCCGCTGGTAAGAGTTTCCGCCTCCTTGAGGTCATCGATTATGAATTTCCATGTTTCGGTGGCGCTGGAACGTTCTACAGGTGCCTGTGCAGGGTCATACACAGTATAGATGGACATACCGAGCTTGTCCTTTCCTGCACCGGTATAGGGCTGACAATACTCCTCCATCAGGCCCATATAACTGAACGCACGGACACAGAGACCGCGGACACGGCCGTCCTTCGCCAAGTCACTCTTTTCGGCAGCTTCCTTGGTCATATAACCAAGAAGCATATTCGCCTGATTGATAGCGTAAGCATAACCCACCCAATGACACCAGTTGGAGTTGGCGTCATAAGCACTCCAATCTGCAGTACCTTCATAATATGCAGTACCGGCGAGGGAGTTTGTCTCACCCCTGTTGCTGGCCATAACCATATCATTACCCATAAGGGAGCGGGCCTGATCCATACCCTGATAGCAATATTCCGTAGGAGCGAGAGCTCCACCGGGCATAGGTGACCCCCAGAAGTTGAAGTATTTCACCATAGGAGCTGCGATGGCATTCATTACGAGCTGCTGCTTTTCGGCAGAGCCGTTTTCCAGGATATCCTGAATCTGTTCGTCATAGATGTTGTTCTGAGGAGTGACATCCAGCTTACTTGCACAGGAAGACACAGAGAACAGACCTGCGACAGATGCGAGAATTACAAATATCTTTTTCATTTTCATATTCATTTAAATGTACTGTATCCGATATGAACTGTTAGAAGTCGAGGTTGATACCGAATGTGTAGGTAGAAATGTAAGGATAAGAGTATACACCTATTTCGAGACCACCGGTCATACATCTGCGGGGATCGAAGCCGGAATGACCGGAGAACAGGAGTACGTTGTCACCGGATACATAGAGACGCAGATTTGAAATCTTAGCCTTGCTCATCCACTTGGCGGGGAATGAGTAACCGATGGTTACGTTCTTGAGTGACAGGTAGCTGGCATCGAAGAGTGCCATATCGGTAGGACCGTATCCGCCAGCGGTGGCACATGCTCCGGACTGGTAGTTCTGAGCTGAATAGAAGTTCATGGGATACTTGGCGTCCAAGTTGTCCAGACTCCAGGTATTTCCGAGAACTTCAGATGAGACAGCCGTACCCTGCTGGAGGTTGTAACCTGTGAGGTAAAAACCGCCTTCGGTAGAACAGTAGTTGTTATCCACATATTTACCTCCGATCTGATATGTGAACTGGAGAGATACGTCGAGACCTTTGTATCTCATGCTTCCGGAAAATCCACCGTAAAGCTTGGGAAGAGCACTGCCCATTTCATAGCGTGAAGCCTCTTCATTATCAGCTGTGAGGATATCAGTTCCGGCGGGAACACCGTATTTTGAGGCATCCTTTTCGGTAACCTTATGCCAGAAGAGAGCGCTGCCGGCATCCTTGTCTCCTGCAGTATATCCTGTATGCCAGGCACCGTCGGTACCGTAGTACTTGACACCTGTATTACCGGCCACTCCGCCATACTTGTAGAAGTAAAGATTATAGTAATCCTTGCCCACACCACGGTAATATTGAGTATAACTGAGGGCACCTGCACCATTCATGGCCCATGCGTCGGGCTGTGCTTCGTAGAAGTAATCATCGCCCTCGGGGATACTGGTGAGGACGGTCTTGTAAGTGGTACCGTTGGCAGTGATGACTACATCCCAGTCTTTGGTCTTCACAGGCTGATAACTCAGTTCGAATTCTACGCCAGTACTCTTGATACCGGCAGTATTCTGCTGAAGAGTAGCCTGACCGGATGCGAGGAAAGAAGAGTTCTTACCCCAGACGGCATTCTTTGTATGTTTGCTGAACCAGTCGAATGTACCGGCCACCTTTCCGTCCCAGAGGGTGAAATCGAAACCGGCATCGGCTGTATTGACATTTTCCCAAGTAAGGGAGTCATTCACCCAGGCATTTTTACTCAAACTGTAGGTCTGGGGATAAGTGGCGGAACCGGCTGTCCAGTTGGAACCGCTGTAGTTCCATGTCTGGTATCCCGAATAGTAACCGATACCGTTCTGGTTACCGAGGACACCATAGCTTCCGCGGAATTTCAGATTGGTGAGCCAACCCTTCACACCCTGCATCCAGGGCTCGTTGGTGATTCTCCAACCGGCACCTACTGACCAGAAAGTACCCCAGCGGTTTTCCTCTTTTTTGAACTTGGAAGAACCGTCACGACGGAGGGACGCAGATACGTAATACTTCTCATCGTATATATAGTTCGCCCGGGCGAAATAGGACTCCATAGTCAGCTTATTGAATGAACCGCCGGCACCGGAGCCGAAGGTGCCGTACGAAGCGGTACCGAGGAAGTTGCAGTAGTTCTGCCAGTCATCTATGAGAGTATGTGCACCTGCCCAGTGCATCTGTTCATAGTTATACTCATAATATTCGTGACCGAGAAGGGCGTCAACATGATGCTTACCCATATCCTGAGCATAGTTCGCAAGAATCTGGCTGTTCAGAGTGCTGTATTCATTCTTGAATTTTCTGATAGCCGAACCGTACGAGTCAGTCAAACCATTCATCGAATGAGCTGATTCGGTGTTCCAGAATCTGGTCAGAGTTTCAAAAGTCGCATCATAGGCGAGGTTGGCCTCCACACTGAAATATTTGAGGAAGCTGGCTCTCAGATAACCTTTCATGTTCAGGTCATTGTATTTCTGCTTGTACTCGGCCTGATCGTAATAAAGGGGAAGGTTGTAACTCCAGGGGGTGGCGGTGTATCCGAGGGGAGAGTAACTGTTGGCCACGTTGGGATAGTTACGGCCGTAGTTACAGTTGACCATCTTCTCGCCGTTGGCATTCAGTATGTAGTCACCGTTCTGGTCAAGTGCATACATATGGTCCAGAGGAGTGGAGGCATCGGTCCATGTGAACACGTTCTGGGAGACATAACCGGGGTTACGGCCCCACCGGGTTGACTGGGATTTCATGGTACGGTTGGTATAACCGAAGTTGGCGCCGGCCTTCAACCATTTGGTCACCTGAGCATTGACATTCGCACGTGCAGTGTATCTGTCAAAAGAGGACCAGGTAATATAGGAAGGATCTGACAGATAACCCATAGATATATGGTAGTCTACCTTATCTGAACCGCCTGAAGCGGAAACGTTGTATTCCTGACGGAAACGGGTGGCGGTGAGGGCGTCATAGACATCACTGTCCCCCCAGATAAGCTGGGCATTCGGATTTATGCTGCCATCGGTATTCACCAGATAAGCACCTGTCATAGTGGCTGACTGTGTGGTCGTTCCGGCAGCTCCGGTGGTATTGTATACGGCCCCGGGCACCTTGTAGGCCATTCTGTTGCCCAGACCGTTTCTCTGGAACACATCGGCACCTCCCTTATAAGTACCGGTATAGTCGAACAGGTGCTGTGAAGCGTACTCGGCGGCAGCTGCGGAATTACCGGCCAAGGAAGCATTTCCTCCCTTTCCGAAGTACATATCATTATAGATGGACTCCCAGTAGAATTCATAAAGATCCGCGACATTACCGTCGCCTATCTTGTCGAACTTGGAGTTGGGACCGATAGTGTTGACACCGAGACGGGACTCAAAAGAGATCTTGGTCTTGCCCTGCTTACCGGATTTGGTGGTCACGAGAACTACACCGTTAGCACCGCGGGAACCATAGAGTGCGGTGGAAGCAGCATCCTTCAGGACTGTGATGCTTTCGATATCCTTACCGTTGATGGAAGACAGCGGGTTGGTACCTTCTGTAGCCGGAACGCCGTCTACGATGATTAGAGCGTTCGAGTTGTTGGCGGAAGCGGTACCGATACCACGGATACGGATACCCATATCAAGACCGGGCTGACCTTCGATGATGGATGTCTGCAGACCGGCCACCTGACCTTCAAGGGCACGGGTTACAGAACCCTGAGCCTGAGCTACGATGTTATTGCTGCTGATGGATCCGATGGATCCGGTGAGGTCCTTCCTTTTGGATGTACCGTAAGCTACGACGACTACGTCCTCGAGGAACTGGGCATCTTCGGTCATGATCACATTGATGACTGATCTGCCATTTACGGTCACGGTCTGGTCAGCCAGACCGATGAACTGGAAAAGAAGTACTGAATTGGATTGCGGTACGGTAATTGAATAATTACCATCCAAATCCGTAGAGGTACCGGTGGTGGTTCCCTGAACGAGAACACTGGCACCGATAACCGCCTCTCCCTTGGGATCGGTAACCTTACCGGATACCTTTACCTGGGCGAATGCCTGAGTACTCAAAGCAAGCACTGCAAGCATGGTGATTAAGATACGTTTTGACATAAATTATTAATTAAGTGAGTGTGTATTAACCTGTTATATATCAATAAACATTAATGGAAAAATATAACCGGACACGAATTAACACGCTAAGTTATAAATATTTATATTATTTGCTATTTATTCTGTAATTTTTTTACGAGTCTCTCATAAGTAAGCATTAACCTGCATTATTCATACTCGTTCCTACTCCAAGAGCTTTCCTGACAGCACCTCAGCGTGGTGCTCGCTCTTACTCTTCGAAAGTAGGGGTCACTACATTCTTTATCGTCATCGCTGTGCTCACGCTGATGCACTGCCATTTAGTCAAGATAAAAAAACAACTTGGTAATCTTTCCTTAACTCTTTCGTAACGGAACAGTATGAATAATGCAGGTTAAAAAATTGAAAAACTATTCCACCGAAAAACTCACACTCTTCAAGTCTTCATCCACCGAAGACGGACCCGTCATAATGGTGAAATCCCCCGGTTCCAGAGACCATTCTTCAGAAACGCCCCAGCACTGAAGCATCCCGGATGTGATGTCGAATCCGACTGTCACGGTCTCTCCTGCCCCGATGAATACCTTCCTGAACCCTTTGAGCTCCTTGACAGGTCGTGTTACGGAAGCATATTCGTCCCTGATGTACAGCTGGACCGTCTCCATACCGTCCACCGCCCCGGTATTTCTCACCTCCACGCTCACTTTCGCCAGCACCGCATCCGGCTCCGCACATACCTTGTTATTATACACGGTGAGAGAAGGCTGTCCGTATTCGTATGAGGTATAGCTGAGGCCGAATCCGAAAGGATACAGACAACCGGTATGTGTCCAGACGAACTGACGCGAATACTGCATCGGCCTGTGGTTATAGACCGTCTGTATCTGTCCTGCGTTCCATGGTATGGTGACCGGAAGTTTACCAGAAGGATTCACCTCCCCTCTGAGCACATCGGCGACAGCCTGTCCCCCGAGCATCCCCGGCTCCCATGCTTCCACGATGGCATTTACATTTTCCTGCGCCCAACGCAGTGAGAGCGGTCTGCCGTTGAGAAGCACCAGAATGACCGGTTTTCCGGCAGCGTACACCTTTTCGAGAAGTTCCTGCTGCCTTCCGGGCAGTTCCAGATTATCCCTGTCGCAGTTTTCCCCTGTGGTACGGCCGAATGTCGAGTAGCGTTCAGTATTCTCCCCGAGAACGAGAATATTCACGTCTGAGGAGGAAGCCTGACGTGCGGCCGCCGCTATGCCGGCATCGTCTATGTGTTCTATCATTCCATCGAAACACATGCTCTCCACAGAAGCGTCCGGATATGCGGCTTTGATACCTTCGAGCACGGTGATGACGTCATCATCCGCCTGCGGCACCGCCCAGTCCCCGAGAATGGTCTGACTGTCGGCATTCGGTCCGCAGACGAATATCTTCCGTGCGGAAGAGAGCGGCAGCAGCCCGTCATTTTTCAGCAGGACTATGCTTTCACGCGCAGCGTCCAGTGCAGTGGCCCGATGCTCTGAAGCATCTTGGGGAGCCGCCCCACGGGCCCTGAGTTCAGGCACGGGATTTTCGAAAAGGCCGAGACGGAATTTCGCCGTCAATATCCGGCTCACCGCCTCGTCGATACGGGACTCGGGGATTCTGCCGCTTCTGACTCCATCCATCACAGAATCGAAGTATCCGTCCCCCTGCATATGTATGTCGATGCCTGCCTCCACCGATACCTTGAAAGCCTCATCCAGAGACGGGAGCCAGTGATGGAAAAGATGCATCCTCTCGATGTCCATCCAGTCGCTCACCACCACTCCTTCAAACCCGAGTTCATCCGAGAGGATATCCCGGATAAGCCACCTGTTCCCGTGACAGGGGATTCCGTTGATTTCATTGTGCGCAGTCATCACCGACCCCACGTGAGCTTCCCGGACGGCAGCGATGAAGGGAGGCAGATAGACCTCGCGGAGTTTTCTCTCGGAACAGTCCATCGGTGCCGCATTTATGCCGCCCGCAGGTTCTCCTCCCCCGAGCAGATGCTTGGCACAGGCCATCACCGAAGAGGGTCCGTAACCATCTCTTCCCTGCAGTCCCCATATGGAGTATTTCCCCATCCGGGCAGTGAGGTATGCATCCTCCCCGAATGTCTCCCCTATCCGGCCCCAGCGGGCGTCACGGGCCACATCCAGATTAGGGGAGAAAGTCCAGGCTATCCCGCTCCAGCGCATTTCCTGCGCCGTCTGGGCACCCATCGTCTCCATAAGTTCAGGATGGAAAGTGGAAGCCATACCTATATTGGTCGGATAGACGGTACACCCTGCGATCAACCCGTTTCCATGGACGGCATCCACCCCGATAAGCAGCGGAATGCGAAGTCTGCTCTCCATGGCCATCTTCTGAAGCGCCACCGCCTCATCAGAAGTGAGGACATGCAGGAATGACCCCACAAGCCCCCGGCGGACCTTGTCCGCCACATCCGGCTTCCCCAGATTATCATCGGCGGCATCGATATTCTTATATGGGGAACCGTGTCCCGGCTCCACGTAACACGGACCCACATATTGGCACATC
>DCIQ01000180.1:0-1418 GCA_002317435.1 Bacteroidales bacterium UBA1722
ATTATGACATTCCCCCAGTCACCATAGACCTATACAAGAATATCCCTGTCGGGGCAGGTCTCGGAGGCGGTTCATCGGACGGGGCTCATACCCTGAAAGGGCTCAACGAACTGTTCGGTCTGGGGCTTACCGATATCCAGCTGGCCGCTTACGCGGCAAGACTGGGGAGCGACTGCGCGTTCTTCATCCATAACCGCCCCATGTTCGCTGAAGGGAGGGGAGAGCGTCTCTCGGAATTCGATGCTCCGTGGCTTCCCCAGCTGGACCCGGACGATCCTTCATATTTTATTCGGCTCGTAACTCCGGGCATCTATGTCTCCACGGCGGAAGCCTATCGTGGAATACTCCCGTCTGAAGAGGGATCCGGCCTTCGGAGGCTGTTGCGCTCGACTCCCGTCGACCGCTGGCGCGAATGCATAGTGAACGATTTTGAAGAGAACGTTTTCCGGCTCCACCCGGAACTTTCTCTGGCGAAGGAGAAACTTTATGCGGACGGGGCGGTATATGCGGCGATGTCGGGAAGCGGTTCCGCCCTGTTCGGAATTTTCAGAAGATAGCCTTCGGCAATGGGAATTTTCGATAATACGATAGAAAATATCGATTTGATTTATGGAACTTTCTTATTACGTTTGTGCATTTAACAATAAATAACATTATGGCCAACAAATACGCAGGAACCCAGACCGAGAAAAATCTGGCAACAGCATTTGCAGGCGAATCACAGGCCCGCAACAAATACACTTATTTCGCATCCAAGGCGAAGAAGGAAGGTTTCGAACAGATAGCCGCGCTCTTCGAAGAGACCGCCAACAACGAGAAGGAACACGCCAAGCTCTGGTTCAAGGAACTCGAAGGAATCGGAACTACGGCCCAGAACCTCGCGGCGGCGGCTGAAGGTGAAAATTACGAATGGACTGACATGTATGCAGGTTTCGCCGATACGGCGGAAAAGGAAGGTTTCACCGAACTTGCAGCCCGCTTCCGCGGGGTGGCAGCCATCGAGAAACGTCATGAAGAACGCTACCGTGCACTTCTGAAGAACGTGGAGACCGCCAAGGTATTCGAGAAATCAGAAGTTAAGGTATGGGAGTGCCGTAACTGCGGTCACATCATAGTGGGCACCAAGGCTCCCGACATCTGCCCTGTATGCTCTCATCCTCAGGCTTATTTCGAGATTCACAAAGAGAATTTCTAGCCCGCAGGCCGGAATGGCTCTGAAATCATCTGAAAGGCTCTGCAGTTTCGTGCTGCAGAGCCTTTTTCTTTGGCAGCCGATGCGGGGGTCATAAAGAAAGGCCGCTGCAGCGGCCCTGCCGGTAAGGGCGGGTCTTTCGGAGAAAGACGGAAGCCCGGGAGGCGTGAATCCCTTCCCCCTGAGGGGGAAGTGGCTGCGAAAGCAGCCGATGCGGGGGTCATAA
>DCIQ01000180.1:1564-3254 GCA_002317435.1 Bacteroidales bacterium UBA1722
GGGATGCACGCGATGATGAAACCTATCAGAGCGATGCTGAAAACGGTGATAAGTATGTCCGTCCCCCGGAGTATCACGGGGTATGCCTTTATGATATAATTCCCCGGGAGAGAGATTACTCCGAAGACCTGCTGTATCAGAGACAGTATGATGCCGGTGACGGTACCTGCCGCCGTTCCGTAAAGGGTTATCATCCATCCTTCACTGATGAAAATGCGTTTCAGGAGGGAATTTCTGGCCCCCAGGCTCTTAAGGGTGGCGATGTCATCTTCTTTCTCGATGATGAGCATAGTGAGGGAACCGAATACGTTGCAGGAGATTATGATGATGATGAACAGAAGTATCATATAGATGGCCACCTTTTCATATTTCATCATCTTATAGACCGTTTCGTTCTGCTGGTACCGGTTTTTCAGGACATATCCGTCCCCCAGAACGGAGCGGAACTCACTGTCGACTGTTTTGAGGTCGCAGCCGGGCCGGAGATTCACCTCTATGAAACTGACCAGTCCGTCATATTCGAGCAGGAACTGCGCCTCTTCCAGAGGAATGTATATCATCTCCTTGTCGAACTGCTGTTCCAGCGAGATTATACCTGTAGGAAAGAGGCTGATGGAATTCAGGGAAGACATCGGGTCGGTCAGGGAGACTTTTCTCCCCCTTGCGGGGAAATAGATGTCTATGGCATCCAGGAAACGGGGGGAGATGCCCATCTGCCGTGCGAGGGTCCTCCCCACTACGGCCGAAGGAATCTCACCGTCGTACAGGTCGAACCTGCCTTCGGTGATACCCGACGTAACCGACTCATTATGCTCGTAGAGAGTATCCACCCCTTTGATGGTCGCGATGCTCCTGGAGCCGTTATAGGTGATGAACACCTTCTCCCGGATCACGGGGGAAAAGGATTCCACCGATTTGTCACTGCGGATTCTCCGGAGCACCTCATCTTCGCAGGAGAGGGACTTGCCGCAGGCGGGAGCTATTATGAAATCCGCCTCTGTCTTGCCGTAGGCATCCCGGACTATATCCTGGAAACCGTTATAGACCGACATCACGATTATCAGGGCACAGGTCCCCACAGCGATGCCGATACCGCTGATGAGCGATATTATGTTGATCACGTTGTGTGATTTCCTGGCGAAAAGATACCGCCTCGCTATCAGGGAGGAAAGATGCATCCCGGGGGCGGATTACTTCTTGAGCAGTTCCTCTATGTGCTCCACATAATCCAGAGAGTCATCCACGAGGAAGAGAAGTTCGGGGACGATTCTAAGCTGTTTGGACACCAACCGTCCCAGTTCTCCCCGAAAAGTCTTGGAGCTCTCCCCGATGATTTGCATTACCTCCTTGGTCTTGGATGACGGGAATATGCTTACATAGACCTTCGCATTGGCCAGATCGGGACTTATCTTGACCCCGCTGACCGTGACCATCGCCCCGCCGAAGGCCGCCATCCCGCGTGAGCGGATTATTTCGGCCAGGTCCTTCTGGAGCTGGCGGGCCACCTTGAGCTGTCTTGTGCTTTCACCTTCCATATCCTATATGAATTTCAGAATGGCATAGTCCTTCTTGCCCTTCTGGGCGAGAATATATTTCCCCTGGAGCAGGTCCCCGGCCGTGAGCTGGCGGTTTATGTCCTGCACTTTGTCCTTGTTTATGGATACTCCGCCCCCCTGGAGCATCTTGCGGC
>DCIQ01000180.1:3358-3554 GCA_002317435.1 Bacteroidales bacterium UBA1722
CCTTCGGGAGCTCGAACTGGGGTACGCCGTCGAACACGGAGAGGAACGTCTGCTCGTCCAGAGTGCGGAGAACATCGGATGTGGACTTCCCGAAGAGCATATTCGAGGCGGCCACCGCCTTGTCATATTCTTCCTGACCGTGTACCATTATCGTTATCTCCTTGGCAAGGAGTTTCTGGAGACTGCGCAGATGGGG
>DCIQ01000180.1:3566-4080 GCA_002317435.1 Bacteroidales bacterium UBA1722
GCCTGACGATGTTCTTCTATCGCCGCGGTGATGGTCTGTTCGTCCAGCATCGTGAAGATCTTGATATATCTTTCGGCATCATCGTCGGCCACGTTCAGCCAGAACTGGTAGAAAGTATAAGGTGACGTGTATTCGGCGGAAAGCCATACGTTTCCCTTTTCGGTCTTTCCGAACTTGGTGCCGTCCGATTTCTTGATGAGGGGGCAGGTCATCGCGAACGCCTCTCCGTTCAGTTTCCTGCGGATGAGTTCGGTACCGGTGGTGATATTCCCCCACTGGTCGCTGCCACCCATCTGGAGCCGGCAGTTCTGATGCTCGTACAGATACAGGAAGTCGTATCCCTGCAGGAGCTGGTAGGAGAATTCGGTGAAGGACATCCCTTCGCGTCCTTCGCCGTTCAGCCTCTTCTTGACGGAATCTTTCGCCATCATATAATTCACGGTGATGTGCTTGCCTATGTCGCGGATGAAGTGGAGGAATCCGTAATCCTTCATCCAGTCATAGTTGTTCACCA
>DCIQ01000180.1:4178-4897 GCA_002317435.1 Bacteroidales bacterium UBA1722
TCGTCCAGCAGATTCCTCTCGGCGGACTTCATCGAGGGGTCGCCGATCATGCCTGTCGCTCCGCCTATCAGGGCGATGGGACGATGTCCGCAGTTCTGGAGGTGACGGAGCATCATGATGCTTACCAGATGTCCTATATGAAGTGAATCGGCGGTGGGGTCTATGCCCACGTAAGCCGAGCACATCTCTTTCATGAGTTGTTCCTCCGTACCGGGCATGATATCCTGAATCATACCTCTCCATCTAAGTTCTGCTACAAAATTCTTCATGGAAATATCTGTTTTTCAATTCGCAAAAGTAACTATTTTTTAGTACTTTCGTAGCCGATTATTTATACCTGACATGAAAAGAATCCTCTCATTGACCGCAGTCTCCCTGTTTTTCGGCTGCTTTATCACCGTGTCGGCCCAGAGTCTGCAGGAAAGACTTGCCGCCATCCCCCAAGTTACGGACGTCCAGCCTCTGGAGAATACCGTATTCCCGCAGAAATTCGTTCTGAAGTTCACCCAGCCCATCGATCACGATAATCCGGGTATGGGGACATTCACCCAGCGGGTTTTCGTGGGAGACATCCATCAGGACAGCATCACGGTACTGGTCTGTGAAGGCTATCAGGCATCTTATGCGCAGAATCCCAAATATCGTGACGAAATCTCCAGACTGTTCAATACTAACAACATCGTGGTGGAACACCGCTATTTCGGAGAGTCGAAACCTTT
>DCIQ01000115.1 GCA_002317435.1 Bacteroidales bacterium UBA1722
CCTGGAAAAAATATCAGAAGAAAACAGCCGCATCATTCAAACACGAAAAGAACTGCCCGAATCGGGACATGCAGCAGGCATATCGCCTCTACACCCTCGCTATCGCAGGCTCTCCGTATGAATCTGCCATGAACAGGCTGAAAGCGGCGGAAGATCTTCCCGCCCAGGCCAGATGGAGACTTGCCGCAGCGTATATCTTGTGCGGCAAGTCAATGATCGCCAAGGAACTTATGTCTGTACAAGGACAAAAAGACAAGGGCACCTGGACCGATACCTTCGGAGACAGTCTGCGCGATAATGCGATGGACATCGAGACGGCGATACTCGCAGGCGATATGCAGACAGCGATGTCGCTGTCTGCGAAGATGACGGAAAATTGGAATTCCGATATGTCCGGAACCCAGTTCTGCGCTTTCGCATCCATCGCCATGAAGCAGCTGGCATCCTTCATAGGGTCAGCGGCTTTGGATGTAAAACTGACCGGGTCTTCAGAAGAACATGTCAGAAGCGCCGAGTCCTCCGTTCCTGTCGAACTGGATCCTTCAAAAGGCCATTTGCAGATAGAAAACCTTTCGAAAGAAAGCATCTGGGTTACCCTCCAGACCAGAAGACCGGCGGCAGGAGTCACAGCCGCGAAAGAATCAAATATGAAAATCGCCGTCACCTACTCCACCGTCTCCGGGAAGGCCATTGATCCGAGAACCGTCAGACAGGGACAGACTTTTATGGCCGCTATCACCGTAACGGCTTCATCGAGAGACGCGATGAAGGATCTGGCACTGTCATTCCCCGTGCCGTCGGGTTGGGAGATCATCAATGACAGACTGATGGGGACAGAAGAGGCTCAAGACAACGGATACAGTTTCAAGGACATCCGCGACGACAAGGTTATCTGGCATTTCGATCTGGCCCGGGATGAGGCGAGGACATTCTCCGTCCGGCTCCAGGCCGCATACGAAGGCGAGTTCATCCTCCCGGACATCAAATGTGAAGCCATGTACGATACAGACAGCTATGCCACGACGGGTTCATCCGCGACCAGGGTCGTCCGCTAAAAGGTCCTGGCTGTCAATCGCCTGCGCGTCAGTCATTCTATATGTCCTCACCATACCCGGGGACATATTCGGGGGCGTGCCGTATTCGACGGTCGTCCTTTCCCGCGAAGGAGACCTGCTGGGAGCTAGGATAGCCGCTGACGGACAGTGGCGTTTCCGCCCTGCATCCTCAGTCCCCGAAAAATATGCCGAAGCCGTAATCCAACTGGAAGACAAGCATTTCAGGCACCATCCCGGAGTCAACCCCGTCTCGATAATCCGGGCCGCGAGGATGAACATCAGATCCGGGAAAGTGGTAAGCGGAGGCAGTACCCTGACCATGCAGCTGATCAGACTTTCAGATAACGCCCCCAGGACACTGCCCAACAAAATAGTGGAAGCGTTCAAGGCGGTGAGGCTTGAAATGTCCTGGAGCAAGAAGAAGATTCTGGCCCAGTACGCCGCACACGCCCCGTTCGGAGGAAATGTAGTGGGTCTGGAAGCAGCCTGCCGCAGATATTTCGGACATGCTCCGGAAGAGATGACCTGGGCGGAAGCCGCGACGCTCGCAGTGCTTCCGAACAATCCGTCTTACATCCACGTGGGAAGGAACAGGGACAGGCTGATGGAAAAGCGGAACAGGCTGCTCCAACAGCTCCACGCGAAAGGGCTGATGGAAGATTCAGATCTCGAACTTGCCCTCGAAGAACCATTGCCGGAGGCACCGAACCCGCTTCCATCCATGGCCAGAAGCACTGTAGACAGATTCTTCAGGACAGCCCCCGGGCAAACAGTCTCCTGCGACCTGGACTTTTCCTTGCAGAGCCGGCTGGAAACTCTCGCCGACAGGTGGAACGACGCTTTGAAAATCACCGGTGTGAACGATCTCGCCGCGGTGATAATCGACGTAGAGACCGGCAGGACAGTGGCCTGTGTCGGCAATGCCCATTCCGAAGACGGCAGGCCCGGCGCACAGGTGGACATCAGTACTGCCCCCAGAAGCACGGGAAGCATCCTGAAACCTTTTCTCTACTGCGCGATGCTGCAGGACGGAGGCATACTCCCCCATACCCTCCTGCCCGACATACCGGTCAACATCAACGGATTCGCCCCCCGGAACTTCGACAGGTCCTTCTGCGGAGCCATTCCTGCATCTGAAGCGGTGGCCCGCTCACTCAACGTCCCGGCGGTCCATATGCTCAGGGAATTCGGGGTCCCGAAATTCATGGATATCCTGAAGGAAGCCGGGCTGACTACGCTCGACCGTCCTGCGGACGTGTATGGACTCTCCCTCATTCTGGGCGGAGCGGAGGGGCGCCTGACCGAGATCACAAGGGCTTATGCGGCCATGTCCGCAGTCTGTCAGGGGTACGGCTGGGCCGAAGATTTCCCCCTCACGGACAGGGTAGCGTTATATCATACGTTCGATGCACTGAAGGAAGTCGGCAGACCGGATGAAATGGACTGGAGACTCATATCTTCTGTCAGGAAAGTCGCGTGGAAAACGGGAACAAGCTACGGATTCAGGGATGCCTGGGCCGTGGGAGTGACTCCGCGCTGGGCCGTAGGGGTATGGGCAGGAAACGCCGGAGGGGAGGGGGTGTCCGGACTTGTCGGAGCACGTGTCGCCGGACCCGTGCTCTTCGACATCCTGAATTTTCTTCCCGACAGCGGATGGTTTGAGGAACTTCCAGGAAATGAGGGCATAATGGCTTCGGTATGCCGCTCCTCCGGGAGACTGGCCGGGCCATACTGCGAACTGTGCGACACCATCCTTCTTCCCGAAGCGGCCCTGCGGAGTGAAGGATGCAGCTACCACAGGCAGATGCCCGACGGGAGCATCGCCTTCCTGCTGCCTCCATCCATGGAGTGGTATTACAGGCAGAGACACCCGGAATACAAGACACCCCCCATAGAAAACGTTCCGGACGGATACAGCCCCATGCAGTTCATCTACCCCGAATCCGGAGCGGTCATCTCAATCCCCAGACAACTTGACGGCAGCATCCGGGGAGCCACATTCAATCTGGCCCATACCGTGCCGGGCACCAAGGTGTTCTGGCACCTTGACAGTGATTACATCGGTTTCACTTCCGACATTCACCAGATGGGTATCACAGCCGCACCGGGCCGGCATACGGTTACCGTAGTGGATGCACAGGGGCATAGCCTGAGCGTCCTGTTCTACATCGACTGACTGTCCCACCACGGCTTCGGAAAGGACACGAGACTCCCGGGACTTGCCGACAGGAGTATTGCCGGACGGCCAAAAATCAGTACCTTTGAGACATGAAAAACGAACTGATGACCATAGTAAGTCCGCACCATGCCATAACCTCTCGTATCGCGGCAGCTGCGATCGCCATATCCTTGACCTGCAGTCTCTCCTGCGCAGGTCCGCAAAAACCGTCACAGACACATGCATCGACATCCGACCGGACATCCATCCTGAGTCTGGCTCCGAAAGAAGAAGTGCTCCCCACACTCCTCTCCGCCAGAAACGGAGGACACTTCAGACCGGACATCCCCGCAGCCCTGACACTGCTGCACTTCTCCGATCTGCACGGCTCGGAGGAGAACCTGCACAGAATAGTGGAATTCAAACAGGCCTATTCGGAATATATCGATGACGCCATACACACCGGAGACGCTGTGATATGCTACTGGGACGACCCCAATCCGTTCGAAAATGTGCCCGGTTCGGAAGACATCCTCATCTGTATCGGTAACCACGACTGCTGGAAAGGACATCTGGTGTGGGCCCAGACGAACCGTCCGTACGATGCCACTGCGGAAGACGCATATGTCAAATTCTATAAAGACAGGACAAAAGAGTGGAATATCACGGCACCGGAGGGGACAGAACGGCAGGACTCCCCATACTGCGGCGCCTGCTACTACTATAAGGACTATCCGCAGTCAAAAATAAGAATGACAGTCCTGGACTGCATGCACTATGACGGAATTCAGGACGAATGGTTTTCAAAGACTCTCGGCGAAGCCCGTGAAAAAGGCTTTCAGGTAGTCGGTGTAGAGCATTTCCCTCCCCAGAGCGGCTTGAACCTGATATCCTGCGGATTTTCTTCATCAGTCGTGGAAGACTTCCGGTCAGTTCCGGACCCGGGCGAGTCCCAGATGGAAAGGATGCCGGACAAATGCTTCGCCACGGCAGACAAATTCATCGACGACGGCGGCACTTTCATCTGCTGGCTGAGCGGCCACACCCATTCTGACTTCATAGGCACCGTGCCGGGACATGACCGCCAGGTACAGATAATCGTCGAAAAAGCCGGGGAGATGGACACCTATATGCTCGAGGACCGCACGAAAGGGACCCGTAACCAGGATGCCTTCAATCTGTTCACCATAAATCCGGCTCTGAACATATTCACCATACAGAGAATAGGAGCCGTCCGGAACGAGCGGATGCAGAGCAAGAGACTTCTGGTCTATGACTATGTTTCACATTCAGTTCTGGTACAGGAATAATGCGACACACTCTGAAGGCCATAATCTCAGCGGCTCTTTTCCTGTCAAGTGTCCCTTTCCTCCACGCAGACGACGGGACCGGCCGTGACTACACGTCATACGTAGATACCAGGATGGGTACGGATTCCCGTCCCGAACTGTCCCACGGAAACACTTACCCCGGAACGGGAAGACCTTTCGGAGTCCACCTGTGGTCCCCGCAGACCGGCATCAACGGCGACGGCTGGAAATACACCTGGAAGGCGGAAGCCATAAAAGGTTTCACTCTGAGCCACCAGTGCTCCCCCTGGACGAACGACTACGGATGTCTCTCCCTCTTCCCCCAGACAGGTGATTCGCTCCGATATTCCTCACTGAAAAGAGGAGCACCGTTCAGGCACAGGGACGAGACCGCACTCCCCCACTGCTACAGCGTCACATTCAGAAACGGCATCAGGACAGAAATGGCCCCTACCGACAGATGTTGCAGTTTCCGCATCACTTTTCCGGACAACGGAGAAAAGGCCACGCTGCTGTTCGACCTGACCGGCAGACAAGGGGAGATCAAGGCCGAAAAGAACATGCTCAAGGGATATATACTCATAGGCGGTCCCGAAGGCCGTGAGCTGAAGAACTATTTCATAATAAAGTGCGACAGGCATTTCAGAGATTTCACCCTATGGGAGGAAGGTTCGGAAAGCGGTGCCACGGTGACTTTCTCCCCCGGGGAGAAAGTAGAAGTGAAGATAGCCGCCAGCTATATCTCATACGGGCAGGCTGAACTGAACCTGAAGCGTGAGATAGGGAACAGGAATTTCGATCAGGTGAAGGAAGAGGGCCGTCAGGTATGGAACTCCCTTCTGGGGAGAATAGAGGTCAGCGGCGGCAGGGAGGAAGATATGAAGACCTTCTACACCTGCCTGTACAGGGCGAACCAGAACTCCAGGATGTTCTACGAACTGGACGGGAACGACGACCCCGTCTATTTCAGTCCGTATGACTTCCGCATCCATCACGGGTATATGTATAACGACAACGGTTTCTGGGATGCCTTCCGCGCCCAGTTCCCCCTGTTCAACATCCTCCATCCCACCCGGCAGGGACGGCTTATGACTTCCATCATGGACATATATGATCAGATGGGATGGCTGCCTGCCTGGTCCCAGCCTTTCGACAACGGAGGGATGACAGGGAACCATGCCATATCCATTCTGGCCGATGCCTGGGCGAAAGGAATCAGAACCGTCGACCCCGGACACGTGCTTGAAGCCTATATCCACGAGATCACCCACAAGGGTCCCGGAGAACTGTCCAGAGGAAGATACGGCCACGAAGAATACTGGGAAAAGGGATATGTTCCCTACCCCGAACACATCCACGGTTCCACCCTCACCCTGGAATACGCCTACGACGACTGGTGTGGAATGCTCTTCGCCCGGGAGGCCGGCGACACGCTCCTGGA
>DCIQ01000201.1 GCA_002317435.1 Bacteroidales bacterium UBA1722
TTTTTTAGCCTGCATTATTCATACTGTTCCGTTACGGAAGAGCTAAATGGCAGTGCATCAGCGTGAGCACAGCGATGACGATGAAGAATGTAGTGAACCCTACTTTCGAAGAGTATAAGAAGATACTCAAGTTCCGGGACGAGGCTGCCGCCGACCGGAAGAATATGTTTTTCTAGCTCAAAGTGAAAGAAGCAGTCGGATCCCGCTCTACGGGCGGCATGGCAGTCTCTTGTACGCTGCCAGAACATATCGCCTGAGAGGTTTGAGCCACATCCAGAATCTCCACAGACGCATCATTTTCCCGCTGCCCGGATCCACGGGGCGGTTACCGTTCCGGAGGATGAGCTTCACGCGGCCGAAAATATTGTCCGGAGGACAATACTCCACATTTCTCAGCACCCCGTCACCCTGAATCGCGAACACCCCGTCCTCCTCGGACAGGATGCGGTGGACAATATATTTCCCGTTCAGACGGAACAGCACGATATCGTACGGCTTCACGCGGCGGACCGGCATTCCCTCGGGAGTGCCACCCTCCACTCCTTCCAGGACCACCGTATCCTTTCCTTCCCTGATGAGAGGGAGCATGCTCCCCCCCTTCACGGGTATGGTCACCTCCTTGCCCTCCTTCAAGAGTTCCAGCACGCAACCGAAAAAAGCATCATTGTCGACGATCATTTCCATAAATTCATTCTATCGCGCTATGGCACACACGGGCGGCCCCTGCATCGGGCAGACATTCCAGAAGCCACGCCGGAACGGAAGAAAGCAGGGCCGCGATGTCATCGGCTATCCGCTCGGATATATCGGAGTCCCATGCCGGAGAAGAGACACTGCCCAACATCTTCATAAAGGATTCCATCCCCCCGAGGGGGGTGACGGAATTCACAGGTGCCTGTTTCAGGAAGACCAGAGACCTTATTTTCTGCCGCACATTGCGGTAACAGGGAGTCTTGCCGCTCCAAGGTGTCCCGTACACATAAGGCATTCCGTCCTCAAGTGCGATTACGGGATTGTCATCATTCAGCAGTTCACTGCCGTCGATATTCTCCAGCCACAACCGCGAATGGGTACTCTTCCCCGTTCCGCTGTCGCCGAAAAACATATTCGCCTCTCCACCGTGGGAGATCGCCGAAGAATGGACCAGCAGGATATGCTCCCGTGATGCGGCCATCAGGAAAACCATCATTATGGCTGAGTTGAGAATCAGCGGATAGTGATATCTCCTGTCATCCGGCTCCGGAAGCAGGACCGTGTATTCCTGTCCAGCACCGGTCACCACCCCCAGATTCTTTCCGTCCGGACCTTGGAATCTGAACAGAACACCTTCCGGAACCTCATATGCCGAGTATCGCGGAACATCTTCCGTGAAATCCCACAGGAGTCTCGTGCCTGTTCCGGGAAGAGAGAAGCCGTCAGGTAACGAATCGATGTTCACGTTGAATGAGACCCTGTCCTCATCGGCGGTTCTGAAAGGTTCGTACTGCGAAAAATCAACGGAACAGTGCAAGTCCTCCGACAGAATATCCTTTCCGGAGCGGACGAAAGATCTGGACGGCACATCATCGCCGGCCCTCACCGGCTGTACCGGCAGGACCTCACCGCGAGCCGAAGCGGCGATCTTCGCATTCACTTCGGGAGAAAACTCCATAAACGACCAGGGGGCATGCATCTTCACAGAGAACACAACCCCTCCGACACGATAATACCGGACAGTGCCTTTCATATCCCTCCGTCAGAACGAAACCGCCGAAACCGGGAATCTGGCCATATAGATGGCAGCCTGATGCCTGTCGGCACGTAAAGAATCAAAATCATACATGGTACCGTCCACGGCACCGGCCCGACTTCCGTGGCAGGAATAATACACCATCCAGACAGTATCACCCACCTGCAGGAATCCGGGATAACTGGTATCTCCTCCCGATGGCACCAGATACATCTCTTCGAAATCTCCTTTCTCCGTCCCCCTGAGAATCATGGTCTTGTTCCTGCCGCTGGGAAAGGAATACCGCGTTCCGGCCACTACCGTACCATTTTCCAGCAAGATAAAGTCAGGACCGCCCAGATGCATCTCCATGGTCTGCCAGGTCCACTCCGTATAAGGATAGTCGCTTACCCCCCAGCGTCCCTTGCAGTCCCCGCTGTCACAGCGCACCATCATCAGCATCCGCCCATCGGGAGTAAAGCGGATGGTGGCCTCGCCCGGAGCATTCGCCCTGTCCTGATCCAGTTCCTTCACAAAATCGTAATGCACCCCGTCTCTGGTACTTACCAGGGCGAAATGTTCTCCGTATGTTACGCCATAGCCGATATCACCTTTCCAGGTGACCCTCCATATCCACTCCCGTTCATCGGTTATGTTCTCATCGAACACCACCGCCCTGGCCGGAGTGAACGATCGACCGTCACTGCTGAACGACACCTGCGGAATAAACTTCACCAAAACCCTGTCCTCATAGACGGACCCACCCATAGTCACCATCAGACGATTGTCCGGAGTGACACTCAGCTTAGGATCCCGAAGATCATAACCTTCCTTCTCTATAAGTCCGGCGGAGGTCCATTTCTCCCCGTCATCCGACACAAGTATCCGCGCCTTCCCGGCCGCCGAACCATTCTCATCGAAGACATGGCTCTTGGCCTCCCTGAAGGCGACATAATATTTTCCGTTGAACACGGTGATGGAGGGAAAGGCGCTGTATCCCTCATTCCATATACAGGACACCCCGAAACCGGCGGCGGATGCAGCACCCGCCATGTTTTCAACATCCTGCTTCGGACCGCATCCGGAGCCACAGGCCAGAACAGCAGAAATCAGAACGACTGACAGTCCTTTACGCATATCTTTCACATTTGAGTTTCACAATCTTGCCACAAAGTTAACGTTTTTCGTCCAAGCGGACATCGTTCATTGTCCGCTTGGCCAAAAAAATCAGCAGACTATACTTCTAAGTATCCCTTAGAATTCGTAACTTTGATGCAGAACATAAAGACTTCCCCTTATGAACCTGAACATCCCTGAATCAGAAAAGAAAAGAGTCGTGATAGCAGGTGGCGGTTTCGCCGGAATCACATTAGTCAAGAAACTGGATTCGAAGAAGTTCCAGACGGTCCTTATCGACAGGAACAATTATCACCAGTTCCAGCCCCTGATCTATCAGGTGGCGTCTTCCGGTCTGGAGGCTTCTGCGATATGCTTCCCTCTGAGGAAAATCTTCAGCAGAAAAAAAGACTTTTATATGCGGGTGGCGGAAGTGCTGGAAATCGATGGAAACGCCAGAACTGTCCATACCACCGAGGGGGATATCAATTATGACTATCTTGTGGTCTGTGCCGGAGCCACGACTAATTTTTACGGCAACGCCCATCTGAAGGAAGCCGCACTTCCGATGAAGACCGTAGAAGAGGCCATTTATCTGAGGAACAGAATTATCGAAACTTACGAACGGAGCCTTACCGCTCCGGAGGATCAATTGGAGGGATTTTCGAATCTGGTAATAGTCGGAGGCGGGGCCACCGGGGTGGAAGTGGCCGGCGTGCTCAGTGAGATGAAAAAATATGCTCCCATAAAGGATTCCGGAAGGGATTTGCGGGCCAAGGTAAAAATACATCTGATCAGTCCCGGCATTCTGGATTCGATGTCGGACAACGCTTCCGTAAAGACCACCGAGGCCCTTTCCGATATGGGAGTAAATATCATCTTGGGAAGGAAAGTGGTGGACTATATGGACAGAACCGTCATTATGGATGACGGCTCGACCATAAAGAGTGAACTTCTTATCTGGGTAAGCGGTATTAAAGCCGTGACCATAAAGGGCATCCCGGAAGAAAGCATCGGCAGGGGCGGCAGAATCCTGTGTGACGGATATATGAAGATAAAAGGGATGGATGATGCTTTCTGTGCGGGTGATATCTCCCTGACTTCAGAGGAAGCCTATCCGGGCGGTCATCCCCAGATGGCCCAGGTGGCGATGCAGCAGGCAGCCCTGATCGCCGGAAATCTGAATGCAATGCATGATTCGGGAAAACTGAAGCAGTTCAAATACCGAAATCTGGGCTCGATGGCCACCATCGGCCGGAACAAGGCAGTCGCCGATCTGGGTTCTGTCCATCTGAGCGGTTTCATAGCGTGGATCATCTGGATGGTGATTCACCTGCGTTCCATACTCGGTGTCAGAAACAAGATAATAGTCCTTATCGACTGGATAATCAACTACGTCAACTTCAGGAGTTCCATGAAACTCCTGCTCTTCAGGGGAAAGAGATAAGGAATCATTTCAGTCTCTCCCCATAACCTCCACCGAAAACCGGAGAGCGTCCAGCAGGAAATCCAGCACTCCGAAACAGAAGGACCCTACCGGTGAAGCGCCCCCCAGCACCATACACACCGGTGCCATCATCATGGACAGTCCTATCAGCGGACTGCATATTATGTTCGCCAGAAGGGACCAGCGGGCATAGGTGCCGAATGTCATCAGAATGACGGGAGCCGTAACCAACTGGCAGCTGAACGACAGAGCGAACAGATTCCACACCGGTTTGACCACATACCTGCGTCCAAACTCCCTGACACGCATCCGCACACGCCCGCGAACCGCCCTCCTGCGGCACGTCCGCGCATATTGCCGCGAAGGCATCCCCACCCAGTCTGTCCCGGAAATCCCCCTGCGGACAGCAAGCGCCCCGTCGCGGAGCACATCCATCAC
>DCIQ01000060.1 GCA_002317435.1 Bacteroidales bacterium UBA1722
TGAATGACCGTCTCACCAACTCCACCTGCGAGACTTGCAATACATATAATATGCTGAAACTCACGCAGCATCTCTACCGGTGGACCGGCGACGTCTCCTATATGGACTATTATGAAAAGGCACTCTATAATCACATCCTCGCTTCCCAGAATCACGGGGACGGGATGACCTGTTATTTCGTGCCTTTGGCAATGGGGACGCACAAGGAATTCTCCGACAAGGAAAATACGTTCACCTGCTGTATGGGGACCGGCTTCGAGAACCATTCCAAGTATGGCGGGGCGATATATGCCCACAGTGCCGATGCACTTTTCGTGAACCTCTATATCCCTTCGGAACTCAAATGGGCGGAGAAAGGCTTGAAAATGAGGATGGAGACCAGATATCCGGAGGACGGGAACATCACTCTCCGGGTGCTTGATGCCCCGGCCGGTGAATTCACCGTGAATGTCCGCTATCCTGTCTGGGCCCATAAGGGTATGACAGTGAAGGTGAACGGATCCGCACGGAAGGTGACTTCCGCTCCAGGGTCCTATGTGCAGCTGCAGCGCTGCTGGAAGGCCGGGGACGTGATTCGTATCGCCCTTCCGATGGATATCCATACGGTGTCCGTCCCGGACAATCCTGACCGCCGCGCGATATTCTATGGCCCGACTATGCTCTCCGGTGACCTCGGTGTATATGAAGAACCCTTCGACTGGGTGCAGGATGAAGAAGGACACTGGAAGTCCGTGCCTAACGGCAAAAGGGAACTCACCATAGATGACGTGCCCGTCTTCGTATCTGCCGACAAGCAGATCGCCCCGCATGTCATCCGCGACGGGAAGAATTTCACTTTCCGGACCACGAAGCTGGGTTATCCCTCGGATGTGAAGCTTATTCCTTTCTATGACGTGAGCGATCAGTTTTATTCGGTGTATTGGGATGTGTTTTCTCCCGCCGAATGGGCACGGAAGCAGGCCGAATATGAGGCGCAGAGGCAGCATATCCTGGAACTTGAGAAGGTGACCGTCGACTTCCTTCAGATGGGCGAGATGCAGCCCGAAAGGGACCATAATCTGGAGACCAATGACAGGGAAAGCCGGGTAGGGGACTTCAGAAACAGAAAATTCAGATATCTTTATCCGAACGGCAGGATGTCCTTCGATATGAAGGTGGACCCTCGGCAGCCCGTAAAACTGATCATGACATTTTTTGGAGGTGACTGCGACGGACGCTGTTTCAGAATCTTCGTCGACGGGGAGCCTTTCACCTGCTTCACACCTGTCGGAGAATCCGACAAGTTCGTGGAGAACACCTTGGAGATACCCTTCGACCTGACTCGGGGAAAGGAGACCGTACGTTTTACTTTCCAGGGTTATAAGGAACCCGGCCGGGTTACCGTATATGACTGCAGAATGACAAGATAAACTTAATGGAATATGAGTAAAAGAATACTGACCGGTGTAATCACCACCATCATTATCCTGACTGCATGTTGCCGTACCGCGGCTGTGCAGGAAGACGACAGGCCTATGGCCGCAGTTCCTGAATTTTCCATCACAGCACCTCCCGATTCTCTGGGACTGGATCCCTTCTATTCGAAATACGTGAATGTGAACGGAATCCATGTCACTTCTTCCTGGAGGGTGCCGGACAGCGCCTTCGTGGCCGTTTACAGGACACTGCATTATATGACGGAGGCTCTTCCTCCCGAAGTGCTGAAAGCCATGACGGATATCAACACACGTGTCACCGTGATGGCCCGCTATGAAGGGACCACCGACGTGCCGGAACATCACGACCTGATAAATGACACCACGCTGAACTGGGACGTCAGGGCCAGAGGCCTCGGCGGAGAGAGGGAATTCCCCCTTACGTCCTGCGCCGAGGAGAATGTTCTGGGATATCAGATAGACAAGTATCACGCCGAGGATATCCTGATTCATGAATTCGCCCATTCCATTCATCTGATAGGGATAGTATATGTCCACCCCGACATAAATGAAAGGCTTCAGAAGGCATTGGACGAGGCGATGGCTGCGGGGAAATACCGGAACACCTATGCCGCTACGGACATCGCCGAATATTGGGCCGAGGGAGTGCAGGACTGGTTCAACGTGAATGCTGAGATGCCCTCTCCGGACGGGAAACATAACCAGTTGAACACCAGGGAGGAACTTAAAAAATATGACCCGACTCTCTACTCCATTATCGCTGAGTTCTTCCCCGAGATGGACGAAAGGATAAGCTGCCATAAAAAAGTCGATTTGTATCATATCTGAATAAATGCATAGTATCATGAAAATTAAGAATATTTTTACGGCGGCCATTCTGTTCTGTGTGCTGCCCTCTGTTTCACTCTCCGCGCAGCAGGCTGTCAGTTTATCGGGGTACCCTATCGGTCCGGTTCCGTTCACTTCCGTAAAGATCGCCACCGATTCGTTCTGGGGCCAGCGGCTTCAGGCCAGCCGTGAAGTGACCGTACCTCTGGCTTTCTCCAAATGTGAGGAGACGGGGCGATATGAGAATTTCGTCCATGCGGCGAACCCTTCTGACCAATGGAAAGTGGAGGGATTCAGTTTTGACGATACCGACGTATATAAGACCATCGAAGGGGCGAGTTATCTCATGCAGACTTATCCCGATGCGAAGATGGAGCGCTATATCGACAGCATCATCGTCATAATGGCCGCTGCTCAGGAACCTGACGGCTACCTCTATACGGCCCGTACCCAGAATCCCGCACATCCCCACGAATGGGCCGGGGACCACAGATGGGAGAAGGTGGAGGAACTCAGCCACGAATTCTATAATCTGGGACATATGGTAGAGGGTGCCATCGCCCATTATCAGGCGACCGGAAAGACCACGTTCCTCGATATCGCCCGCAAGTATGCTGACTGTGTATGCCGTGAAATCGGTCCCGGTGAAGATCAGGTGGTGAGGGTTCCCGGGCATCAGATAGCCGAGATGGCTCTGGCCAAGCTCTATACCGTCACAGGAGATAAAAAGTATCTGGACCAGGCGAAGTTCTTCCTCGACAGGAGAGGTTATACTTCCCGTCAGGATATATACAGTCAGGCACATCTTCCGGTTCTGGAGCAGGATGAAGCCGTGGGTCATGCTGTAAGGGCCGCATATATGTATTCCGGGATGGCCGATGTGGCCGCACTGACAGGTGATCAGGGGTATATTCATGCCATAGACAGGATATGGGAGAACATCGTTGCCAAGAAACTGTACATAACAGGCGGTATCGGTGCCACGCATATGGGAGAAGCTTTCGGTGAGAACTACGAGCTTCCCAATATGAGTGCATATTGCGAGACTTGTGCCGCCATAGGAAACGTCTATGTGAATTATCGTCTCTTCCTGCTGCACGGAGATGCCAAATATTTCGACGTTCTCGAAAGGACGCTTTATAACGGTCTTATCTCGGGTGTCTCTCTCGACGGAGGAGGATTCTTCTATCCGAATCCGCTGGAGTCCGCGGGACAGCACGCCAGAAAGCCGTGGTTCGGATGTGCCTGCTGCCCTTCGAATATCTGCCGTTTCATCCCTTCGGTCCCCGGGTATGTCTATGCCGCGAAGAGTGACAGTCTCTATGTGAACCTCTATATGCCGAATACCATGACGACGGCCCTTATGGGGAAGGAGGTGCAGCTGACTCAGCAGACAGGCTATCCCTGGAATGGCGATGTCCGCATCACTGTGGACAAACCTCTGAAACAGAATATGGTGATGATGCTGCGTATCCCCGGATGGGTGAGAAATGCTCCCGTGCCGGGTGATCTGTACGCTTATGTGGACGGGAAAACTCCTCAGTGGAGCGTTTCCGTGAACGGAGAGAAAGTGGATGGAACTCTGCAGAAAGGGTATGTCGCGGTGAACCGCAAATGGAAAAAGGGAGATGTCGTGGAACTCCATTTCGATATGGAAACGCGTGTGGTGAAGGCTCACGAAAATGTACGGGCTGACAGGGGGCGTCTGGCGGTGGAGAGAGGTCCCTTAGTATATTGTGCCGAGTGGCCTGACAACAGTTTCGATATAAAAAGCGCCGTGCTGAACAGGAATCTTCAGTTCGAGGTCTTCCGGTCTGCCATCGAAACTTCCGGTGAGAAGGCCGCTTCATATCCTGTCACCGCCATCCGTACGGGTGTGCAGTATCTCAGGTGGGACGGGGATAACCTGAAGGCGGAAGAGGGATGTCTGACACTGATTCCCTATTATGCGTGGGCTCACCGGGGCTCCGGGAAGATGATGGTATGGCTTCCTACCGAGGCCATAATCCAGTAACCGGCTGACGACTGTCCGGTGAAGGACGGACGGAACGTTATGATCCGCAGGATGTGTGACTCACCGGAATACCCGGAAACATTACGAATTCGTCCGTTCAGTCAAAAAGTGTCAGAAATAGGTCTTTTCGTCCCGACATTGGGATGGAATTCATAAATTTGCTCTCCACAC
>DCIQ01000031.1 GCA_002317435.1 Bacteroidales bacterium UBA1722
TTCTTGGCCCAGACGCCTGTCTCCAGATATGCGGCCTTGTTCTCCAGAAGGTTCATCGCCACATACAGGAACTGCATCGAAGCGCCTCCTCCGAGGAACAGGATGCTGTAATTTTCGGGGATGTTCAGGAGTTCTCTCCAGAGGGCGCGGGTCTCGTTCATCACCTCCTCCCACTCCTTGGAGCGGTGTGACACTTCTATGACGGACATACCTGTGCCTTTGAAGTCCTTGAGAGCTTCCATGGCTGCATCGATGGCCGGCTTGGGCAGTACGCAGGGGCCGGCATTGAAATTATAGGCTTTTTTCATATATGGTATATGTTTACAGTTGTTTCGCAGTAAGTAAAAAACGAAAAATAACTTCCAAAGGTATATAAAAATTATTTTAATGATTCCTTATGCCGGGCAGGTATGTTCAGTAACCGATGCTCCGGCCTTGGCCATCAGTGTCCGGAACGTATCCAGTTCACTCAGCCTGACTCTTACGTTCATGCTGCATTCCAGGCCGAAGTCCTGTCCGGAAGGGGTGAGGGCCATATCCTTTATCACTTTCATGACATCGTTCATGACCCCGTATCCGAAATTCAGATGAAGGGTTTTCCCTGCTGTCCGGGTGACCGTCACGGCATTCGAGATGGCATCGGAAGCGGCGCTCCGGTATGCGTTTATGAGTCCGGGGACACCGAGTTTTATCCCGCCGAAATATCTTACCACCACTATCAGGACGTCGCTGAGCGAATTGGACAGTAACTGCCCATGGATGGGCCTGCCTGCGGTGGAGGAAGGTTCCCCGTCATCGTTCGCCCTCCATACATCCCCGTTCAGTCCCAGCCGATATGCGAAACAGTGGTGCCGGGCATCGAAATATTCCCGACGCAGCTGTGAAAGATGTTCCTTTATCTGGTCTTCATTTTCCACCGGAAACAGAAATGCCAGGAATTTGCTCCCCTTCTCCTTATATATGCCTTTCGAAGGAGCGGCAACACTCAGATACGTATCTTTTTCCGTTTCCTGATTCATACGGCAAAAATAACATTATTTGGGGACACTGGAAAAATCGTGGGGCGCCGTCTGACGGTCCTCCCCGCAGATCCTCCGGAGGCCTTTCGCTTCAGCGGCCAGTCAGGTCTCCGGAGGACCTGCGGGGAGGGCCGACCCGACCGCATCAATCGATTGAAAATCTCGTATGCACGGGTTAAAAATTCATATTCTGCCGAAAATGGAAGAACGAGACGGGATTTTTGCTAATTTTGTGTTGGAGACGGAGGCGGCCACAGGCGGCCTCATAAAATGCAGAATAGAATGATTGTCAAATACAGAGCCACCATACCTGCTTCGAAGAGGTTTTTCAGGGATTATGCATTCCGTGACGGGATGTCACTTTATAGCGTGATGGAATTCATTCAGGGCCAGTTGGGATTCGTTCCCGATATGATGGTCCTGTTCCAGGGCATCGATTCCGGAGGGAATGTGGTCCACGAATACGGACTTTTCGATATGGGCGACGGTTCCATCGACAATGTGACCATAGCGGACACCCTGGGCAGGGAGGAGACTGTCCTCCGCTTCATATATAACCTCTCCAAGAACCTTTATCTGGACCTTGCCTTTGTGGAGGAGTGCGCGGCGGATCCCAAACTGAAATATCCCTGTGTGACGGATGAAAAGGGACACGCTCCCGGGCAGTTCTCCGCACTGTACACCGATGACGACTTCGAAGACCGTCCCCACGGACTCCCGAAATCCATTCAGAATGGAGATTGGCGGGATGACGAGGACGATGACGAAGATGATGAGGATGAAGATGACGATGAGGATGGAGACGATGAGGACGGAAAGGAAGTATATGACGGAGAAGAACTTCCCTGATGCGGAGATTCGTATTGCCGCAGGCGGAATAATCACTGATGAATGACAGGACGCTCAAACTGATTCTCGGCCCTACGGCTGTCGGGAAAACTGACTGGTGTCTCTCCCTGGCCGGGTCGCTGGGCTCTCCCGTGATCTCCTGTGACTCCCGTCAGATATTCCGGGAGATGCGCATCGGCACCGCCGCCCCTTCCCCGGGGCAGCTATCCGTGGTTCCGCACTACTTTATAGGAAACCACTCCGTTTCCGAATATTACACTGCCGGGAAATATGAACTTGAGGCGCTGGAACTGCTCGGGAACTTGTTCCGGGAGCACGACACTCTGGTGATGACCGGAGGCTCCGGACTCTATGCGGACGCGTTGTGCTTCGGTCTGGACGATTTTCCCGAAACTGACTGGGACCTGCGCTCCTCCCTGATGGAGAGGCTGGAAAATGAGGGCGTGGAATCTCTCCGGATGGAACTTCACCGGCTGGATCCGGAGGCCTACGGTTCTATGGACATCGCCAATACGCAGAGGGTCGTCAGGGCTCTGGAAGTCTGCCTGATGACGGGAAGAACCTATACGTCATTCAAGACGGCTCCGCATAAGGAAAGGAATTTCAGGATAGAAAGATACTGTCTTACACGTCCCAGGGATATACTGTATGACCGGATAAACCTGAGGGTGGACCGGATGCTGGAAGCGGGGCTCGTGGAGGAGGTGCGGGCGCTGGCGCCATATCGGAATATGCCGGCACTCAGGACGGTGGGCTATAAGGAGATATTCGACTATCTGGACGGAACCATATCCCTCGACAGGGCACGGGAACTTATATGCCGGAACACCAGACACTATGCCAAAAGGCAGCTTTCCTATTGGAATCGCGCGAAGGAAAAGGAACGGACGCAGTGCCCGATACAGTGGATCGAATTATAGAAAAAACGGCATGATGTGCGTGCGGGCCATCATGCCGGATACCATACGTGCGGTCAGACGTCAGTTCCCCACGTCGGAGATGTATTTCACTCTCACCAGGCGGACTTCCTCTTCCGTATAGTCGGGACCCAGTTCCTTCATGGCGTCGATGACCGAGTCCGTCTCAGCTTCGTGGCTGAAATATGTGTAGATGTCATTTGTTATATCTTCATCGATGGTCTGGCGGATATAATAGTCTATGTTCAGCTTGGTCCCCGAGGCGACGATAGCCTCTATCTCTTCTATCACTTCCATCAGGTCCATGTCGCGATGGGCGGCGATGTCGTCCAGAGGAATCTTCCTGTCGATGTTCTGTATTATATATACCTTGTTGGCGGATTTGTTGACTATGGATTTGACCACGAATTCGGTCGGGCGGATTATTTCGTTCTCCTCCACATATTTGGCGATGAGATCGATGAAGTCTTGTCCGAATTTTCTGGCCTTTCCCTCTCCGACGCCCTGACAGTTCCTGAGCTCTTCCAAGGTGACGGGATACTGTATCGACATGTCTTCCAGAGAAGGGTCCGTAAAGAGCACGAACGGGGGGAGTTTCAGTTTCTTGGACAGGGAGTGGCGCACGTCCTTCAGCATGGCGAAGAGGGTCGGATCCGCTCCGCCTCCCGATGCCTGGTGGCGCTGGTTCCCCATTACGGGCGATTCCTCGTCATCGTCATCTTCGCATTCGGAGAATTCCCTGTCTTCGGCCATCATCACTGTCTGAGGTGAATTGTGGAAGTCCTTTCCCTTCTGGGTGACGAAGATGAGGCCGTATTTCTCGATGTCCTTGTCCAGGAAGTGGAGTACCAGACCCTGGCGTATGACTGCCATCCAGAAGCGGTGCCCCTTGTCCTTCCCTATGCCGAACAGCTCGTGGTGATGGTGGTTGTACGATTTGATGATGGAATTCGATATTCCCGCGAGGATGTTCGCCAGATGGTCGGCCTTGAAGTATTCTTTCATGGAAAGAATCAGTTCGATCACCAGGTCGAGGGCATCCTTCGCGTCGAAGAGGGTCTTGGGATGGAGGCAGTTGTCGCAGTTTCCGCAGCTGTCACCGTCGTATTCCTCCCCGAAATAGTTCAGGAGGATTTTTCTGCGGCACCTGTTGGATTCGGCATAGGAAACCGTCTCCATAAGGAGCTGCTTTCCTATCTCCTGCTCGGAGACAGGCTTCCCCTGCATGAACTTTTCGAGTTTCTGGATGTCTTTATAACTGTAGAAGGCGATGCATTGCCCTTCCTGTCCGTCCCTGCCGGCACGCCCTGTCTCCTGATAGTATCCTTCGAGACTCTTGGGCATGTCATAGTGGATTACGAACCGGACGTCCGGCTTGTCGATACCCATTCCGAAAGCGATGGTGGCCACTATCACATCCACCTCCTCCATCAGGAACATGTCCTGGTTCTTCGACCGGGTCGCCGCGTCCATGCCCGCGTGATAAGGAAGTGCCTTGATGCCGTTTACGTTCAGCAGTTCGGCGATCTCCTCGACTTTCTTCCGGCTGAGACAGTATATGATGCCGGACTTGCCGGGGTTGTCTTTGATGAACCGGATGAGCTGCTTCTTCACGTCGGTCTTGTCTCTCACTTCGTAGTAGAGATTCTCCCTGTTGAAAGAGGCCTTGAACACTTTGGAGTCCGACATCCCGAGATTCTTCTGGATGTCG
>DCIQ01000012.1 GCA_002317435.1 Bacteroidales bacterium UBA1722
GGGACGAGGAATATCGTATCGCCATTTTTCACGTCATAATCAGCCAGGGTCTGGTCGGTGCGCCCTATTCTGGGTCTCATAACCCTTATCTCCCGGGCCTGCGGATCTTCCTTCCCGAAGAAATAATCCATCGGAGCCCCTGTGGAATCGATGGAGGGGAAGTCGAAAATCAACCTCCCGTCCTTCCCGGTGGAGTGACGCAGATTCGTCATCAGGGAAGAAAGGGGTGCAGCTGGATTCATCACCTTGAATTTCACCTGCTTCTCCTTATACACTATCTTGATGAAAAAATCTTCTTCCATAAATCTCCTGTTTGTATCTGAATTACAAAATTACTTTTTTTTCGAGTAAACCGGTTCATGCCTGCCCGCCAATCATAAAATTAACTCTGACAGGATACATTCCGTTCATCCGTACCCGGACCATCTTTTGAAGATAATTCTCCACCCTCTGAGTATCCTCACCGAATACCTTGGTGACGAAATCGTTCGGTTTCATCCGGATATCGACCACTATCACATAGGTGTGCCAGGTACCCATATCCTTCGGCCTGCGGGTCACATCTACGGAATCCACCATCTCCTCCAACACATTGAAATGGACATACAGTTCCTTCAGACAGAACAATTTTATATCATACATCGTCACCAGACGGTCCCTGGTCTGTGCATAGTACTGCATCAGTATCTGCTCCTGACGCTCATCCCGGATCTCATCGAAACCCGGTTCCGGAGCACAGACTATGGCGGTACTTTCAGGAAGAATGCCCTGCGGAGTCAGGAACTTGGTATTCTTGTCCGTTATCACGTTGGCAGCCGCTCCGTCGGTGGTGAGATAATTCACATCCATCGAAGCGACAGATTCCTGACGATAACCGAAAGGCTTTCTGAAGTCCTGTTCCCTGTCGGCCAGAATGGCATAGACCCCTTCGAATGAAGTATTCGTCTTCGATACAGCCATCTGCATCAAGCTCTCCAGATCCATTCGGATATTCGCCATAACTCCGTCGGCAGAGGTGGCCCCCATCGACTGGAAGGCATAATAGTCGGAATGAAACTTGGAAATAAGGTTATGCAGGAGTCCCACGAGCCTGCCGGAATTGAACCGGTCGGCACAGATACGCCGGATCTGTATACGCAGTGACATTGAAGACTCATCTCCCGGAAGCAGATGCAGGAACTGGGCTGACCTTCCGCCGGTCCCGTCACTGCCGGTAAGGCGACGGACAGGTGCCGCCCGTGAAAGCGTCACCGAGTTCTTCCCGGCATTGACCAGAATGGCAGTATTCAGGCTCAGGGACGAATATCTGAAATCGAATTTTTTCGAGATTCCGTCGAATTCGAAAACCAACTCCAGAGATACAGACGGTTTGAAATCCGGCATATCATCCACCATATGAAAACCGGAGCCATTCCTGGCGAACAGCTCCATCGCCAGACAGCCGGAACAGGGAGTCATATCGGAACGGAAATCCGCGGAATCAGCAGCCTGCGACCTGTTGAACATCAGAGTCTTCAATGAAAAATTCCCGGATACGGGCATATTATGGCTCTCTTCCGGACCGATTAGAGGGAGAACGACTCCTTCGGAAGGAATCGATACCTTAAGTGTACGGAACGAAGCATCCGAGACGGTAAAAGCCAGTCCGGAAAGATTCGTCAGAGGCATCGGAGACTCCACCACGACAGACCACCTGCGCAGATCAAGCCTGCTCACACTTCTGACGCGAAGGTTATACACCGTAGTCTGCAGCAGCGGCATGAAGGAGAACTGTTCAGTCTCATTCACCGAGGCGGTGAATGTTTCATCCCCGCTGAGCGGCACGGACGCCACCTGCTGTTCTGTGGACATTCTGACCAGAACGGTGGCGGGCACAGCCTTTATCCCCTCCCCCGTGGCAACATGCCGGACAAATTCCTGCAGAAGTTCATCCTTCATGGTCTCAAGTTCGGCATACAGCTCGTTCGACTGATACGCGACGGCATTCATCATAAGTTTGAACACGGGGTCCGTCTCCAGTCCTTCGAGATTCTCGCTGTTATCGCTCTTCTGCCACAGTCCGACGGCCCGGGCCATCATCTCGTCCGCCTTCTGCTTGGTTTCAAATATATTTTGTTTCATATCGCAGTCTTCATCGTTATCCGACCCCGACAGGTCAATTCCATACGTTTATCAGGGTGCGGTACTCGTAAGGCTCATCCGTCTGTATCATCACCCCCCGCACCACCAGAAGTATCTGCCTCTGCTCCCGGATATAGGTCATCACCGTAGATACGCTTCCGAGCCTGGACTCATTATTCCGGACATACTCATTGAAATCGGCGGCGAAAGTCTGAAGATTCCTGGACGTTCCGGATATCTTCTTGTCATATATCGGATCGTTTCCTCCCTTGCTGTCATATACGGTGCCGCTATGTTCATCGAAGAGTTCGAACCGCAGTCCGGTGAACACAAAACCATATTCCGGATCGGGAATGAAATTTCCTTTCGGAGTATTGAGATACATCGTAAGGAAATTGTCCAGCGATTCCCGGAGGGAATCCGTCCTGGCAAATGCACCGGCGGTAATCTGAAGCGGTTTCTTGAGAAAAGGCATAATTTCAGGACATCAGATAAGCGGATGGAAGGTATCTTCCTCCGGCATCTCAGGTTTATACAAAAGTTTCTTCAATGCCTCATATATGGCATCGTAGAGTTCGGGATAGAGTTTGTCGTGCAGGGATGTCTCCAGTTCCTCCCTCATCACCGGGAATCTCTCATCAAGCATTCCGGTGAGCATCCCGACAAGCCTCCCCGACAATTCCTCCGAAAGTCTGTCGTGCAGGTCATCATAGACCTGGCCCGATATCTCCGCTCTGAGTCTCTCATAGACATCCTCCCTGATTTCCCTCTTCAGGAGATCATAGTCGATGCTTTTATCCTCTACGACTACGCAGTCCATCAGTCCTCCCAGCGCGGTGAGATATTCTTCGCACCAGCTCAGGTAAGCGGCTATATCGTACTGGAGCGGATTCCTCCTGTCATCATCTCCGAGTTCCGTGACTTTCTCCGGAATACTGCCAAGTCTCCCGCCTATAATTCCCACTATGTAATAATCCGTCGTCTGCACCGTCTCCTGCAGGAGCGACACCATCGACTTGACGGAAGAGCGGGCAGTTATCTGCCGAATCCGGAAGAGCAGGTGCAGCAGATTCCTCCGGCAGTCCCCATCCTCCATATTGGCGTGCTCTGCAAGTGCTTTCAGCCTGTCGGAGATCCGTGCGTTCCATTGCAGATATCTGTCGTCGGAAGAGATGTAGAGCGATGCCGGGATGAAACCGTCATCCACATTCAGCATCCCGTCGGACAGGATGAAATGCTTTATGGGAAGAGCGTCCGCGGTCTCCACTTCCTCCGGAGAGAGAATAACCAGTTCATGGACAGGGCGGGCATAGGGGATACCGTCCTTTTCGAACGTATGTACCGCCGTGGGAGAAGCAGTCACGCACAGATACCAGCTGGGACCGGTCAGGGAAGGAATCTCCAGTTTCAAGTCTTCATCCACCGAGATCACTCTGCCGGAATAGAGTATGGCAGTACATCTGAAACCCGTAAGTTCGAACGTTCTCTCCACAAATCCTCCGTCAGCACGATATTCATAGCCTGGAAGCAGCCCCATCCGTCCTTCTCCGAACGCTGCGCCGACAGCCATCATCTGCAGCGCGTCCAGATCGTCCCGCCAGTGCTCGAAGACAGAGGCAGTCACCTCCATACCGCCGTGCCACTGTATTTTGGAATTATTGTACATAATTATGGTTCACACTTATAATGAATAATTATAGTCAAGTATCTTTCTCCCGCCATCGGACCCTTTTATCAGGATTTCACAAAACACGTCGGCCGGGGCGAGACGTTCCAGCACGAATCCGGCCAGAGGTCTGACCTCCTCGCATTTCTGCAGGAACTGTTCCGGGTCCAGACCGTTCATAATGAGACTGTAAGTGATTTTCGGCATCGAGAATACAGTCTGATCCCGTTCGCTGTAATCAGATATCTTCATGGTGACTTCGGTATCCAGTACAGTGGACAGAAGAAGTCTGATGAATTCCGGGATTCCCCTCATGGAAGGAAAATACGGAAGCAGCAGAGCCGCCTGAAAGACATACTCGTCACGAACCTGCGTGATGTCGAAGCCGAACACTTCCTTCAGGACCGCATCCGTCTTCCCCTCCAGCACCCGTTCGAGATAACGTTCCATATCGAGTCTGGTCCGGAACTCGAAGGTATCGAAAGGACCGAAAGCCTCGGACAGCAGTTTCTGCCTGCGCTTCAACTGTTCGTAAACGGCATCGAAATCCGCATTCTTCTTATTTTTCAGGGCACTCAGCTCTCTCTCCGAAGAAAGCAGTTCCTGAGGAAGCAGCCTGAGAAAATTATCCCTGGCCAGTTCCACTGTCCCCGCCTTCCGATCCACATTCAGCACATCGCACGAGTAGTTCCTGTAGAACACGCCCTTATCGACGACATTCCACCTGTCCCGCATCTCCGGATAGAGATATTCGAGAAACATCTCGGCACTGATTTCCCGTATCATCCTATTTCTATGAATCTGTATCCTTTTTCCGTCTTCAATTTCAATATGTCCCGGGGAGGTATCCCTATCTCCCCGAGAGTCAGTTCCCCGTAAGGAAAATCCCTCCCCACCGAATCATACTCGTGGGCACGGAACATCCCCGTAGGGTATCCGCCGGCCGCAGGGTCACTCTCCAATACCGATTCCACCCTGTGGGCCGGGACCATCACGTCATATCTCTCCCCCGTCCCGCGGTTTATCACATAATCCACGAAAGGTTCGGAAAGCGATATCTCCCCCTCCCGGACCACTTCCTCCACCTTCGATGCGACGGTAAATGTAACCGGTCCGTCTTCCGGCACCCATTCCTCCTCGTGCAGAGGACAGTCATCATCCCACGCCCCGAACTCCGGAGTCCTGACCGTAAGCGTCTCCCCCTCATAATAAAACATCCTGGGAGAGGTGTCCTGCCCCGCTCCGGCTATAACCTTTATCGCCTCCTGAGCTTCCACAGCCCCTATTATGCTCGAAATCAACGGTGTCACCGGCGCATGCCCGGCCCGGATACTCCGGCGGACCACACCGCTGCACGGCATCCTCCTGCGAAGCTCCTCCTCCCCTTTCTCCCCCAGTGAGCAGGCATAACAATTGCGCCCCGGCGCAAAAACTCTCGCCGTACCCTCCAGCCCGAGGACACCGCCGTCCACCCACGTCCGTCCGGCACGGATACATATCCGCTGGATACAGTACCTCGCCCAACGGCTGTCCACACATCCCACCACCACATCCATCGAACGCACCAGAGCAGTCCCCACATCATACGATATATCCCCGAAGAGAGTTTCCACCTCCACCCGGGGATTGATTTCCAGAAGTCTCCTGCGCACTGCATCCACCTTCCTCCCGCCTACATCATCGGCTCTGAAGAGAACCGAGCGCGTCAGATTCACATCTTCCACATAATCGAAATCCACCGTCACGAGATGGCCCACCCCCATCAGAACGAGGTTCTTCAGAACCTCATTCCCCAGTGCGCCGCATCCTACCACCATCACGTGCGCATCCTGAAGCCTTCCACCGTCGAATTCCATCAATTCATCTTCATGCTCTGTCCCGGAGCCGATGCTCCGGAAGCGGCGGTGTCTCCTCCATCTTCGGCTTTCTTCTTCAGATATCTCTGATAGGCATTCTCTATCTCCTGCTTCTTTTCCGACGTCAACTCTTCCACTGTGTCCGCATATTTCTTCTTGTTGACCTCGAGCATATCCTTCACCTGCTTTATCTCTTCCGGAGACTCCCCTACGGAGAGGACAGTCAGTTTCCCGGTGATATATGTGAACAGTGAATCCAACTGCCCCTTGGTCAAATCGTGGACAGCATCCACACCCTTGGTCAGGATATCCTTGCGGTCATCATTCACCTCCGGCATCGTAAGACGCAGAAATTCCATCGCCTCCTCATTTTCATCATCCTCCACATCAGTTTTCTCTATGGACTGGCTGAACTCGGGATGTATCGCCATCACCCCGGCGGAAATATCCTCTATACTTGCTCCATTCTTAGGGTAGAGATCTATCTTGTCATCATCATCCGGCTGGCTATGCACTATGGCATCGGCCACATTCTCTATCTTTCTCACGGAATTCTCTCCGGTGATTTCAAATCCCAAAAGGGACATAGGCTCCGCCTTTATGCAAAACTGCCCATAGAGATATGTCATATTGGCCAGATATCCCATAGATTTGTTCTGCAATTCCATTATCGCTTTAGCTGTACTGTTCTTCATATTCTTTCAGATTATCAGGATTATTTTCCTTCCGCCGGAGCGGCATTTCCGGGGAAATTGACAGCTATGTTCCCTCCCCAGTTACACATACACTTGCAGTTGTCCAGGAGGGCCGGCATATTGCTCACCATCTCCTTGCCGCCGGGCATCCACGGAGCGGCTATCACCGGCATGCAGGGCATCGGAGTCAGCACCCCCATCGCCGCCGCAGTGGCGGAGGCCACGGTAGGATTAGCCATACTCTGGCACATCCCGAACGGCATTATGTTCGCCATAGGCTTGTTGTCCATTATATTTGCCATAGGCATACCCTGCACTTTCGGGCGCGTCGGATCCACCACCATAAGGCTGGAGGGAGCCATCCCGAACGAACATTTGAGCAGAGCGCCCGATGTCACGAATTTTCCCATAACGATTACTGTTTTGATGCCACTTCTTCCATCTTCATCTTGGCTGACGGCTTGCCGGGGGCCGCGGGTGCGGGTACGGGTATGCCGTCCGAGATATTGGAAGACTTGAAGGACGAACCGGCTTCCAGATTCTTGAAAGAGCCCTTGGGCGCGGTGGTGTCTCCCTTGATATCAGCCTTGCCGGCGATGGTGGTATCTCCGTTGAACTCGTTCTTGCCGCCGCCGGCGGAGAGATTGCCGCCGTCGAGGGTTATCACGGCCTTCCCTTCACCCTGCTGCATCTCGGCGGTAGTATCGGCCATAAGACCCACTT
>DCIQ01000205.1:0-23495 GCA_002317435.1 Bacteroidales bacterium UBA1722
GTTTTAGGTGCACCGGTACGGAGAGAAGCCGTGATATCCTCGATGGCATGCATATGCCCTCTGGGAGAACAATAATCCTTGCTGAATGCATATCCGGCCCAGAGGATTACCATATCGGGTCTCTCCTCAAGTACATCAACCGCAATGTTTCCATTGATTTCTGTCTTGAAGTCACACTTTTCAGTCTCTTTCCAAGTCTGATATTCTCTGGGATAGTTTTTCCCGAAGACTTCATTCCTGGATTCGATGCCTTCGATTTGAACCTTTTTGTTGTTGAATACACTTGCAAGTTCGGCACGACGTTCCATCAGAGCAGATACGGCTAATCCGAGGCAGAACACCACCACCATACTGGCCAGAAAAATTATCCAACGGGTTGTTGATTTGATTTCTTTGCTCATAGGTCTATTGATTATGGTTTGTTATTTTATTTATCAGATTTCGAAACAATATTCTGAAGCCATTCCGGTACGGGTGATGGCGGATACGGAACCAGGGCATCCGTAGTTGATGCCAAGCTGCTGCTGCGCGTATGTGGCACTTCGCGGTGACAGTCCCAACAAGCTTTTCCATCTCCCGTCTGCGCCATCATATAGTTGATGCGTCCGGTTTTGACAAACTCGTTATTCAACTGCTCGTGACAGCGGATGCAGTTCTCCATAATAACGGCTGAACTGGCTTCTTCCGCCCTTATTACATCATTTTCCGAACGTGTGATGAATTTTCCCACATGTTTCATTCCATCAGTGCCCTTGAATGTCCATTTCCGAACGGCGTTTTCGTGCGGGACATGGCAGTCATTGCAAGTAGCGTCCCGTCCATGTGAACTGTGCATCCATGTCGAATAGAAAGGGGCCATGATATGGCAGTTGACACATGCGGAAGGATCGTCACCAAGATAGGTATGAAAACGCAGTGTATAGAGGAAATACAAAGCCGCTCCGAGGAAAATACCTCCCAGTACGACCATAAATGTTCTGAAAGTGCCCGGTTTCATATTATTCCGTATTTTTACAAAGATAAAGCGTTTTTATATACATTTGTTATCCATATCGACGGAATAGTGTTCCGAATACATGTAAATACGAATGACTTCGAATATGAAACGAGGAGTCCATACTACTGAGATTGACAAGCTTATTAATTTTGAGGTTCAGGCTGAATATCAGATTGACGGCCAAGTATAATCTTTTGGACGAACTTAGATTACAATCTGTCCATGACTGTCATTATCCGGCCAGAATCAATATGTGTATCCACGTGTTGTCAGGAAACGGACAAGTATTTGTCGATGATGTCGCATATCCCGTCCGTTCACCTTGTCTCATCGTCTATCTGACCGGACAGAATGTCGGGATACGTGTAGAGAGCCATAGTGCACTTATTAGATGTATGGCAGTCACTGACAGCTACATGAAAGACCTGAACCTCCATACTTTGAAATTCAATGACATCAGATACTTCATCATACGGAATCCAGTCATCCAACTGAGTCAGGAACAGGTTGAAGACCTGACTATATTCAGTCATGTCATGCGGAGAAATTCCTCAAGCAATAATCCTAACAAGCTGGTGTGCGCAAAGTTAGCCACATTGACATTATTTTATGGCCCTTTATATGATACTGTAATGAAACGGCAAGAGATAAAAACCAAAAGATGCCCTGCTCTTTCTTCACAGTTCTTCACACTCCTGAAAGAATACTTTAGGACTGAACATAAACTTCGATTCTATGCTGACAAACTGGGAATATCGATTTCTTACCTGTATGACAGCATAACTTCCACAACTGGCAAATCCCCAGGATATTGGATCGACTACCAAATGGTTTCGTATGCCAGGAAAAACCTCGCCGATATGGAGCAGTCCATACTTCAAGTTGCATACAAACTGAATTTTGCCGGGCTTCCCCAATTCGGTAAATTTTTCAAGAAGCAGACAGGCCAAAGCCCTAGTGAATACAGGAAATCTTTACTATAAGTGTCACCTCTGCACACCACAAAGTCAGTTGAGCACTCCCTCTTTACAGTTGATGTCATCGGGAAGCTGAGTTCTCCCCCAACCCACAAACATCCATATGGAAGGATTATTGAGACCTGTGATTTTTTCAGTGGCCTGATTATCCGCAGTCAGCGATGGAGAACATCTTTTCGAGCCAGGGGATGATTTCCTGCTTCCGGGACCGGAGGATGCTGATGTATTCATCCTGATTATGGATGCCGCACAGGGCCATCGTTACGGGGGCGGTGATTACGGGGCCGGCGACGAGGGAGATGGCATTTATCATCAGCTGGATTATCTCGTCGGGTTTCAGGCCGATATCGGCGAGCTGTGTCTTGAAGACGGAACCTTCCAGGAGGGTATCGAAGTCCACCTCCCGGATTATTACACTGGTGCTGCCCGAACTTTTGGCCATCTCATTGAAGATGAATCTGGCATTGTCCGGTTCGCAGAGGAGATAATCGGTATAGAAATCTATTATTTCCTGGACTTTCTCCTTCCAGGAGGAATCCGTCTCATCGAAGATCTGCTTCAGATAGGAGATATGGCTGCGGATGTTCCGGACCATCACCTCGTAGAAGAGGTGGACCTTGCTGTCATAGTAATAGTTTATGAGGGCATGGTTCACTCCGGCCTCGTTCGCGATGTCCCGCATGCTCGCCGCTGCGAAACCTTTCTGGCTGAACACCTTGAATGCGGCATCCCGGATTAGCTTTTCTGTATCTGAAGCCATAGGATATTATTTTCTGGTCAGTACGAATATGCCTGTCAGTATCAGGGCCAGCCCTATCCATCTGGTGACAGGGATATTCTCGTGGAGGAGCATCGAACCTGCCAGCATGCCGATGACATAACTGAAACTTGAGACGGGATAGGCTATCGAGAAATCATAGTGTTTCAGGATATGCATCCACAGAATCACACCGGACAGCACCAGTGCGCCGCTGAGGATGAACGGCCAATTATGAAACAAAGAGTGGAAATACAGTCTGGTCCATGAAAACGCGGGCATGCGGTTCATGGCTATCTTCAGCGTGAGCTGGCCCGAAGCCGTCAGTGCACACTGAAGGAATGCGAGTGCGATAAATCTCAGCATAGGGATATCAGAACATGTACCGTACTGAAACGAACGGGATGAAGAAACTCTTGTAATCATCCAGGAATCCGCCTCCGTCCCCGAATTTCGGACCTATCACCGGGCGTACGTCCACAGATATCTGCATCGGGAACCAGAAAGTGTATTCGAGTCCCAGCTGGCCTGCGGCGCCCAGAAATCCGTACTGGTGCTTTTTCGTGTCGGTGATGCCTTCTTTCGTCTCATTTTTGGAATAACTGTAGTACCCGGCACCGATACCGACACCGCCATAGATGGCCCAGTCACCTTTGGTGGTCCATACTGGCGTGGCTATGATCCAGTCGTGCACGGCGTGGAGGGAGAATGATTTGAACCCGGCGGTACCGAGGTCCATTTCGATGAAATTTCCGTTGACGTAGTGCTGGTATGAAACTTCTGCTCCATATCCCAATCTGGCACCGAGGGACCTGGGCTGGGCATTCAGAACAGAAAGTGACGCGAAGACCGCGATGGAGAGGAGAATGATTCTTTTCATTTTGATATTACAGCAGGTTTAGGAGTTTCATGTGGCAGTCGGCCCCATGTGGCTCAAAGGTATGCTTTTTTAACCATTTGTACAAATATGTGCTCCGTCATCCTCTCACCTGGACCCGGATGCCGGCCTCTCTGAGGGGCGCGGCGATACGTTCCATATCATCGACGCTTACCTTTTCCAGTCCCGATTCCGGAGTCTCCCTGTCGATGGTGTACATCATCACCTCTCTCGGAGAGAGTTCCAGAACCAGAGCCTGCCAGGGGAGGACGAACCGCAGGGCGGTGCAGTCGATTTCAGTCCCTTTCCTGAGGAACATGGTCTGGAGGATGAAGTCTCCTCCGAATCCCTTCAGCCCCTCCTTCACCCTCTCCAGAGAGTAATCTCCGGAAGGCCGGTTGAGAGTCCGGAGGAGTCCGGGATCCGCACTGTCGATTTTCATTATGGGATTGTCGACCTTCCGCAGGGCCGCCAGAATCTCCGGACGGTGCACCATAGTGGAGTTGGACAGGACGGAAACCTTCGCTTCGGGATAGAACCTGTCCCGGATGTTCAGGGTGAAATCGATGATGCGCGGGAAGTCGGGATGAATGGTGGGCTCGCCGTTTCCCGAGAATGTGATGGTGTCCAGTTTCACTCCCCGGGAATGGAGTCCGGAGACGGTTTCTTCCATCCTGTCGCATACTTCCCGGAAAGAGGGAACCGCAGTGCCGGACGTCCTGCCGTCACGGTTCCACCCGCATTCGCAGTAGATGCAGTCGAAGTTGCATATTTTTCCGTTCACCGGCATCAGATTCACTCCCAGGGAGGTGCCGAGTCTGCGGCTGTGGATGGGACCGAATATTATATCTTGCCAGAGGATGGTGGACATGGCGGGTTACTTTGATGAGGAATCAGGGGCGTCATCAGGCTGTATGGCCGGGCTCGGCATGACGGGGGCCGCCTGTTCCAGACGGTCCAGATAATGTCTCAACGGGTTGTTCCTGTAGGAGAACACGGCGGAGGTGTCCCATATCGGGGAATCGGTCAGCATGGTGGTGTCCTTTTCGAAGAAGAGCATCTCCAATGCGCGCAGACGTGCGTCGGAACGGCTGCTGTCGCGGACTGCCGTCAGTACCGAATCCCGGAAACCGAAAACCGCCAATCTCCGCTCTTCTGCCTTTATGATGCTTTCCAGAGTCGCTTTTCTGGCTTCCAGATGACGGATGCAGACATCGAACACATCTTCGAATTTGTCGGGTCTCTTCAGGTATGTTTTCAGGGAGAAGTAGTAGTCTTCGACGGTGTACCCGTATTTTTCCAGTACGGGCTCATATATTTTCAGCGTGTCGGTGGACCTGTTGGCCTGACGGTTTTTCAGGATCGACTGGTCCAGAATATACATCTCTTCATAGATATCCGCCATGGTGTCGGTCGGGATAACCCGCTCGCGCGAGCAGGAACTCCACAGAACGGAACAGAAGGATAATATCAGCAGCCATCGTCTCATGAAGCGTGGTATTTAGGTCGCAAAGATAAATATTTCTATTATTTTTGCGTACTCAAATCGTATGTCTGGAATATGTTGGTGCGTCCCCCGGAATTCGTAAAGAGGATTTATCCTTCGTTCATCTGGAGATTTCCGGACGAGCGGGACGGAGTATATCTTACTTTCGATGACGGACCCTGTCCCGAGGTCACACCATGGGTGCTTGACGAACTGGACAGATACGATGCGAAGGCCACGTTCTTCGTTCTGGGGAAGAACGTGGAGATGTATCCTTCACTTTTCGCCGAGATCGTAAGGAGGGGGCATGCCGTCGGCAATCATTCCTACAGCCATGTTTCCGGCTGGCGGACCGACTGGATGACCTATCTGCACGACGTGGATACCGCGGACCAGCTGATACATTCGAATCTGTACCGCCCTCCGTATGCCAAAATCACCAGGAGACAGGCCGATGAACTCTCCGAACGCTACCATACGGTGATGTGGAGCGTCATCAGCAGGGATTACAACTTCAGGATGACGGAATCCGCCTGTGCCGGGAATGTCCTGCCGCACATAGCTCCGGGGGAGATAGTAGTGTTCCACGACTCGAAGAAAGCTTCCAAGAACATGTGGTACACGCTGCCGTTGACGCTGGAGCGTATAGCGGAGATGAATCTGATTTGCAAACCGATAATTTTACCATAACCTTAATCCCGCAAGTGCACGGGCTTACACTATAATCGTAAACATGAAAGAGACTCTGAACGTATTGCTGTTGGGCTCAGGTGGCAGGGAGAATGCCCTGGCCTGGAAAATGGCGGGCAGCCCGCTTCTGGATAAACTTTACTGTATGCCCGGAAATCCCGGAATGGAGAAAGTGGCGGTTCTCCTTTCAGGCAGGCCCACCGATTTCCCGAAGGTGGCGGAATATGTTACCCTGTACGGTATCGATATGGTGGTGGCGGGCCCCGAGGATCCGCTGGTGGAGGGGCTCAGGGACTATCTGGCATCCGATCCCGCCACTTCCGGCGTTCTCTTCGTGGGACCCGACCGTTCCGGTGCAAGGCTCGAAGGCAGCAAGGATTTCGCCAAGGGTTTCATGGGCAGGCACGGAATCCCCACCGCAGCCTACAGGACTTTCGATAAGGACAGCCTCTCCGAGGCAATAGAGTTTCTCGATACTCTCCGTCCTCCTTATGTGCTGAAGGCCGACGGTCTGGCCGCCGGGAAGGGGGTGCTGATAATCGATGACCGTCAGGAGGCCGTAAGGGAGCTTGAGGAGATGTTCTCGGGGAAGTTCGGGGATGCCGGTGCGAAGGTGGTTATCGAGCAGTTCCTCTCGGGCATCGAGTGCTCGGTGTTCGTACTCACCGACGGGGAGGATTATATGATATTGCCGGAGGCAAAGGATTATAAGAGGATAATGGACGGGGACCTCGGGCTGAACACCGGAGGCATGGGTTCCGTTTCGCCGGTTCCGTTCGCCGACGGGGTGTTCATGAAGAAGGTGGAGGAGAGGATCGTGAAGCCCACCGTGGCGGCGTTCGGGGCGGAAGGTATGGATTACAGGGGTTTCATTTTCATAGGGCTGATGAACTGTGACGGGGAGCCATACGTGATAGAATACAATGTCCGGATGGGGGATCCCGAGACCGAGGCCGTGATGCCCAGAATAGAGAGTGACTTGCTGTCCCATCTGAAAGCTGCGGCTTCGCGGACCTTGAAGGATGAAAAGCTTGAAGTGTCCGGGAAGACTGCCCTGACGGTGATAGCGGTCTCGGGAGGTTATCCCGGCAGTTATGAGAAAGGAAAGGTGATTTCCGGTCTCGATGCTCTGGAAGGGGTGACCCTGTTCCATTCGGGAACCGCCCGGTCCGCTGAAGGTGATGTCCTCACGGCGGGGGGGCGTGTGCTGGCAGTGGTCGCTCTGGAAGATGATCTGGAATCCGCCAGGGAAAAGGTATATTCCGAGATAGGGAAGATCTCTTTCGACAGGATGTTCTACCGTCACGATATCGGCTGTGATGTCGCGAAATATCTATAGAATACTGCTCGTCGTATCGCTGGCGGCGCTTTTCGTCAGTGCCGTCCCGCTTATGGAACCTTCCGGGACCGGATGGTTTGCCGGCTCCCGGTGGGTTTCGGTGCTGCTGTCATCCGTCATATTGTGCGTCAGTGCCATATCGCTCACATATATCAACAGGAAGTTTTTTTCGGTGACCTCCAGTGTGGAGGCGCTGCCGATGCTGTATTTTCTGACCGTATCGGCCGAGCCTTCCTCATTATGCCTCTCAGGGTTTCATATTGCGGCGCTGCTGCTTCCCTGGAGCCTGTATCATATAATCAGGTTCATTTCCTACGAGCGTCCCAAGCCGTCCTATTACTTCTACGGAATCCTGCTCGTAAGCATCGCTTCCGTTCCGGTGCCTTCCATAGCGTGGCTGATTCCGCTGATAATGCTGTCGGTCATTTTTATGTGTCCGGAGAAGAGCGTCAAAGTGTTCCTGATGACTTCGGCGGGAGCGGTGCTGCCATATGTCTACCTGATGTCGTTTATGTTTTTCGCGAACCGGACCGATTTGTCCGGATATTGGACCGGCTGGTGGGAGAGCGCCTCCTCGACAGGCATCTCGTTCGCCGGAGCTTCGCTGGCCAGGATGTTCTTTATGATATCGATGGTCGCAGCGGTCACGATGGCATCTTTCGCCGTGTTCAGGGTATATGACATGTCATCCGGAGCTGAAAAGAGGGTGTTGAGGTTCTCTCTCCTGTTCACCGTGTCCCTGTTCGCCTTGAGACTGTTTTTCGGCTCCCTGTGGGACGGATGTTCCGCCCCGCTGGTGATGATGCCCGTCTCTTTCATTCTCATGAACTATCTCGAGCACCATCGGAACAGGGTGTCCTTCACTCTTCCCGCCGTACTGGCCACAGCTGCGGCGGTGTACAGGATATCGGCCTTTCTTTGACACGAATATGGAGTTTTTTGAGTTAATTTGCAGTTTTAACAAAAATATCAGGATATGGATGAAAATATAGTAGAGAAGAGATATATGCTGAGGGGTGTGTCATCTTCGAAAGAGGATGTTCACGAGGCGATAAAGAATGTGGACAAAGGTCTTTTCCCCAAGGCTTTCTGCAAGGTGGTGCCGGATTTCCTGGGGGGTGACCCGGAGTATTGCATAGTGATGCATGCGGACGGTGCCGGGACCAAATCCTCCCTGGCCTATGCATATTGGCGGGAGACCGGTGACATGAGCGTGTGGAAGGGGATTTCGCAGGATGCCATCGTCATGAATACGGACGACCTGCTCTGTGTGGGGATAACCGACGGCATTCTTCTTTCCTCCACCATCGGCAGGAACAAGAACCTGATTCCAGGTTCCGTGATTTCCGCCCTTATAAACGGTTCCTCGGAATTCGTGGAGAAGATGAAGGAATACGGAGTGGAGATGATTCTCACCGGAGGGGAGACGGCGGATGTGGGGGACCTGGTCAGGACAGTCATAGTGGACAGTACCGTATGTGCCCGCATAAAACGTGCGGATGTGATAGATAACGGAAAGATTCGGGAGGGGGACGTGATAGTGGCCCTGGCGTCATACGGACAGGCCACCTACGAAGACGAATATAACGGCGGGATGGGATCCAACGGACTTACTTCGGCCCGTCACGACGTGTTCGCCCATTATGTGGCGGAAACATATCCCGAATCATTCGATCCGGCGACTCCTGCGGATCTGGTGTTCTCGGGTTCGAAGCGTCTGACGGACATCGAGCCCGAGACCGGACTCACCTACGGCAAGCTGGTGCTTTCACCTACGCGTACCTATGCCCCCGTGGTCAAGGCCGTGTTCGACAGGTACAGAAAGGATATCCACGGGATGATACATTGCTCCGGAGGAGCGCAGACCAAGATACTCCATTTCATAGATAACCTCAGGGTCATCAAGGACAACATGTTCCCTGTCCCCCCTCTCTTCAGGACCATACAGGCTGAGTCGGGAACGGGGTGGAAGGAGATGTACAAGGTGTTCAACTGCGGTCACAGGATGGAATTCTATGTCCCTTCCGACGTGGCTGACGGCATAATGGAGATTTCCGAATCGTTCGGCATCCCCGCACGCATCCTCGGAAGAGTGGAGGCCTGCGACCATCGGGAGGTAGTGGTGAAAAGCGGATACGGAGAGTTCGTATATGAAGGCTGATTTCGGATACATGAGAACTTTCTCTCTCATCGCAGTGATGACGGCGGTTTTCCTTCTGCCGTCTTCCTGCCGTCAGGAACAGGAGCTGAAGCCTCTCCTGCCGATGGTGGAGAAAGCTCTGACGGATACCAATTCACTGTGGTTCTGCGATTTCAACGGGACGTTCCAGAGCAGTGACATCTCCCGGTTCCCGATCGGCATGTTCAGCTGCGGTGAGGATGGATTCGCCATTCTGGAGAGATTTCTCACGGCTGACCGTTTCGACAATATAACCGGTGCGGAGGTTCCCGACGGACTGCCCGATTTCGCCGGTGAGCCGTTCACATATCTTTTGGACTATGCCGACAGACCTTACGGGGACTACCTGACTGATTCGCTCAGGACATCGCTTCTGAGGAACGTGGCCGTACAGAGTGCCATCATGATGCTGGGACGCGACTATTTTATAATCGGAAGCGACGAACTGGCCACCGGCATAAAGGAACCTGTGAAGATAATACTCTCACTCTCCGATGAGACAGGGGAGTTCGGTTTCGATGATATAGATACGCTTCTGGCGGTGAGCGGGACCGGCGTCAGAGCCTTGAGTCTGGTCCGCTGCGGTGTGGATGCCGTAGTGGGGAAGATGGTTTCGGGACAGGACTGCGCCATAGGGATTATGGATGAAGGAAGCATTCTGGAGTCGGGTGTATATGAACGGCTCATCAGGGAACAAGCCGAAAATGCCGGTATCAGAAACAGCGTAATCCAGATTTTCAATCAGGACTGTATCGGGCTTGAAGCATCCGTGGAGGGCCGGTATCATTATGTGGATCCCCTTTCTTGGAGTGTCAGGAGCGATTACAGGGGTCCGGAACTCGGTGAAGACGAGAATGACATAGACGTCAACATGATGGATCGGTATGGCTTCGACAGGGGTCGTAACGCCCTCCTGTGCCAGTACCAGAAAGGCAGATATTCCCAAGTGCAGCTGAACACCCCCGGAAATTACGCCCGTTACCATCTGGTGTCGCTGATAGAAAAGCATCGCCGGAGCGGAAGCCGGGTTCCCATCGAGACAGTCGTGCTCGGAAACAAGGCATATCATCTTATGCTGGATACTCTCCGCCGTGTGGCCCGTGAACTGTATGATTACAAGAGGGACGGGGAGTATCTCTACAGGAGCAGCATCTCTCCGGATCTGGATTTCGTGGACCCCGCGGAGTGTCTTTTCAAGAATTGTTATCAGCTCCTCAGAGATGAACGGATGCTGGCTCTGAACAGCGGCAAGTCCGAGCTTTCCACATATATCACCATCCCTTCGCCTTCCCTGCCGAAAGGTTGTCTGGATTCCACGGAGACAGTCTTCACCGAGCCATATAAATTCCAACGCAGCATCGATACGGAAAGACGTACCGTCAAGATGGTTCCTTTCTCCCCCCGTTACCTTGATGCGGAGACGTTCTCCATCGCCGAAATGATGTATCCCGAATCGATGAAACTGGTAAAGAAAAAATTATACTGAATGCAATATCCCGCAAGCATATCATCAATAGAGCTCGAAGCGTTGGATTTCGCTTCGTTCGACGGCCCCATAGGGGTGATTACCGAGAAAAATGAAGAATTCGCCGAGGCGATGGATTACCTGTCCGCACAGAAGGTGATAGGGTTCGATACCGAGACCAAGCCCTGTTTCCAGCCCAATATGCCGCGCCACAAGGTGGCGTTGCTTCAGCTTTCCGGACCGGATAAGGCTTATCTGTTCAGACTGAACCTTCTGGGTCTTCCCGCCCCTCTGGCCAGACTGCTCTCCAGCCGTTCCGTCATAAAGGTGGGGGCAGCTGTAAATGATGACATCAAGGGGCTGCAGGAATATGCCAGATTTATCCCGCACGGATTCGTGGATCTTCAGAACATGGCGGGTGAATTCGGCATTGTGGAGAAGAGCGTGAAGAAGATGTCCGCCATAATCCTCGGTCTGAGAGTGTCGAAGTCGCAGCAGCTGTCGAACTGGGAGGCCGCCCAATATTCCGGCGCCCAGCTGAAATATGCCGCCATCGATGCGTGGATCTGCCGCGAGATGTATATGAAACTCAGCAGTGAAGGGAGACAGGGATGATGAACGGGATGACGAAACTGATAGTTCTGCGCCGGGGTCGTGAAGAATCGCTCCGCAGATTTCACCCGTGGGTTTTCTCCGGGGCTGTGCACCACGCGGACGAAAATATCTCCGAAGGCGAAATCGTCAGAGTGAATGCCGCCGACGGTTCGTTTCTGGCCTGGGGTCATTATCAGATAGGCTCCATAGCCGTGCGCGTCCTCTCCTTCGTGGAGGATGAAGTGCCCGAAGGGGATTTCTGGGTGCGCCGGATAGCGCAGGCACGGAAGATGAGGAGTGCCGTTTTTCCTGTTTTGCCTGACGGCAATGGGGGCTCCGCCTCCGGTACCACCTGTTACCGCCTGATCCACGGAGAGGGGGATTCCCTGCCGGGTCTGATAGTGGACATCTACGGTGATACGGCTGTCCTCCAGGCACATTCCGCCGGGATGTTTCTGGCCAGGAACGAAATCGCTTCCGCGCTGAAAACCGTTTACGGGGACGCGCTCTCCGCTGTCTATGACAAGAGCGAGGGTACTGCTCCCTACAAGGCCGATCTGGAGCTCGGAGACGGGTTCATCCTCGGCGGAGGCCCCGATGAAAGCGTGGTTCTGGAAAACGGACATAAGTTCATGGTGAACTGGAAGGAAGGGCAGAAGACGGGCTTCTTCCTGGACCAGAGGGACAACAGGAAACTGGTGGGGGATTATTCCGCCGGCAGGAGGGTGCTGAATCTGTTCTGCTATACGGGAGGATTTTCCATCTATGCCTTGAAGGCGGGAGCCTCGTCGGTGGTCTCCGTGGACTCTTCCCGTACGGCCATAGAGATGCTGGAGCGGAATATAGACATTAACTTTCCGGACGGACAGGTGGACCATACCTCCGTATGCGACGATGCCATCGAGTACCTTCATAATGTGGACAACGGTGCCTTCGACCTGATGGTGGTCGATCCCCCGGCCTTCGCCAAGCATCGCGGCGCGCTGGACAATGCGCTCCGTGCATATCGCCGTCTGAATGCCGCAGCCATCTCGAAGGTGGCTTCCGGGGGATTCGTATTCACTTACAGCTGTTCGCAGGTAGTGGACAGGAACGCGTTTTATCTGGCCGTGTTCTCCGCAGCCGCGTCCACCGGCAGGAAAGTGAAAATCCTCCGCCGCCTGACCCAGCCGGCGGACCATCCGGTGAATATATATCATCCCGAGGGGGAGTATCTGAAAGGACTTCTCCTGTATGTGGAATAATTGTTGAGTTTCACAAATGCGGATAAGTTTATGCGACGGTTCGGACTTTTAAAACATGTGGCGGTGAAGATTCTGCTCTGGATCTTCGGCATATTGGTGTGTCTGCTGCTTCTGGTCCAGATTTTCCTTTCGCCGGCAGTATTGGAGCCGGTGGTGGACCGTTTCGCGGACTATTGGCTGGACTGCGACGTCTCTTTCGGAAGATTGGGGGTGAACGTGTTCCGGAATTTCCCCAATGTCACCGTTACGGTGGACGATTGTCTGGTTAAATATGATGCCGGAAAATTCGAGAAATATACCCGTAATCCTGAGGATGCAGGATGTTCAAGGGCCTCCAGGGCCGGCAGTTACATAGGAATCCTCCGTCCTGGGGAGGAATGTGACACCGTCGATCTGACCGGCAGATACGATACCCTGGCGGTGATGTCTGCGATGCGGGTTTCGGTAAATCCTTTCGCTCTGGTCTATCGGCAGTTGAGAATCAAGCAGATAGCCATTACCGACCTGAAAGGGTATGCGCATCGCTTTGATACGCTGGCGATGAACTGGAACATAATCAGGGATATGGGTGCGGTCCGTGAGGAGAGGGAGGACTCTTCCGGCTTCCGGATGCCTGTTCCGGTAATCGGCAGGATCACTCTGGACGGAAATCCGCGGGTGGTGTTTACCGACAGGCTCAGCGATGCCTTCCTGCTGGTCTCTCTGGAATCATTGGACCTGAAAGGAAACCGTTCTTCGGGGAAGAGCCTGCTTCAGTCGTTCCGTCTCAAGGCGGATTCGCTTCTGGTGGCCAACCGGCATTCGGGGAGCACCTCTGCCATATCCGTCGATAAGCTCCGTCTGCACAGTGCCAGGGAGTACGGTGTGGACGGTTCCGTATCCGCTTCGTTCATGATCGCGGATACACTGCACGGCAGGATGAAGTTCCCTGTCGATGTCTCTTTCAGTATGGATGTGCCGCCCGATTCCGTCATGAAAGTCGATGTGCAGGATTTCTCCGGAGAGATATGCCGGCTTCCTTTTTCTCTGAAGGGGAGCGTGTCTCTTCCGAAGGACAGTCTCGGGCTGGATGTCACGTTCGATATCCTGGACGGAAAACTGGGTGCGCTTCTGGAAGAATACGGCCCATCCTTTTCCCGGTACCTCGGAGATGTCCGGACAGATGCGGAAGTGAATATACATGCTGAAGCGAATGGTCATTACATATATTCTACAGGTGAATTGCCCCGGTTGATCGTGAATGTCGCAGTTCCGGAATCAGACCTGCTGTATAGGGATGAGGATATGGCTGATTTCTCTCTCAGATGTTCCGCGTCAGGGAAAGGCCGCCGGTTGGATGCGGTTCTGGAAGGGCTTTCCCTATATTCTTCCGGAGGTACCCGGATCGAGGCGGAGGGTCGTGCGGACGATCTTTTGGGAAAGGACCCGACGGTCCGGCTGAAGACCGCCGCAGATGCGGATCTGACCTGGTGGTCCGACCTGCTCGGGTCTGACACCACTTTCCGTTTCAGCGGAAATCTCTCCGCTGACATAAACGGAAAGATGCGCCTCTCACAGATGAATCTCCAGCGATACTCCCGGGCTGATATAGATGCAGGCGTATCCGTCAACAATGTGAAGTTCCTTATGCCGGCCGATTCCATCGACGTGTTCGCCGACAGCCTCTCCGTCAGGATCGGTGCCAAGCGGAATGATGAATTCGACAAAATCGCCCGCGGAGCACGTGTGATGGTATCTTCTGTAACGGCGGATACCGCTTTCCTGAGGATAGGACACCGGATGGAGGTGTTTCTGAAAGACCTTTCCTGTACCGGGCTCAGTGACGGGACACTTCTTTCCGATGCAGCTGCGGATTCCATATCGTTCCACCCATACTATCTGCAGGTGACGGCCGGGAGGCTGGCCCTTATGGACAGTGATTCTTCGAGAGTGACCCTGCGGAATACCGACAATGTCCTGAAACTGTCCTATCTGAAGGATAATGACACTGTCCCCACAGTGGACCTCACCAGCAGAACGAAGATGATCGGTCTGCGGACCAGGGGACTGCTGGCCGGAGTGAGATCGGCGTCCCTGAGTTTCAGGGCGGTGAAAGGTGGGGGTGCCACACTGCACGGCGGCAGGAGAGACGGCGGGACCGTACGGAGAGACACTCTCCGGACGGAGACGGACGATGACCTGCATTTCTCCATGGGCGAATCTTTCCAGAAACTGTACCGGAAATGGAGTGCCCATGGCTCCTTGTCGTTCAAATCCTCCGTCATCCGTTCCCCGAAGTTCCCTCTGCGCACTTCCGTCTCGGATATGGATTTGAGGTTCACCACGAACATGCTGAATCTGAACAGTCTGAAAGTGAAGGCCGGGGATACCGAGATCAGTCTTGGCGGCAGCATTTCCGGAGTGAGAAGGGCTGTTCTCGGCAGCGGTGTCATCCGTGCCGAACTGAATGTGGATTCACGGAAGATGGATGTCAACGAACTGCTCGCAGCCATCGCCGTAGGCTCGAAGGATACCACTCAGACCATTCTGGCCGGAGAGGATACCATGACGTCCTCCCTCAATGCATCGGATGCCGTGGATGTGGAGCGGGAGGCTGAAAATATCTCATCTCCGCTGCTTATGCTCCCCGGTAACGTGGATGCCGTGTGCCGGCTTTCGGGACATTCCATCTCGGTATCCAATATGGTGGTAGATTCGCTGAGTACCGTGATGGAAATGCGGAACAGGTGCCTGAGAGTATCTGAGATCAAGGCTATGACCAATATCGGGAACCTCTCTTTCGAAGGGTTCTATGCCACGCCTTCCAGAGACGATGTAAGTCTTGGGATGGATCTCGAACTTGTCGGGGTGACGGCTGCCGAGGTGCTCGATATGGTTCCGAGTATCGATACCCTGATGCCGATGCTTTCGTCTTTCAATGGAAAACTGAAATGCCAGGTGGCGGGTACCACCCATCTGGATACCAATATGCGCATCGTCATGCCTACGGTGACGGGAGTTCTCCGCATAGGAGGGGACAGTCTGCATCTGGACCAGACTCCTACCATAAGGAAGATTACCAGACTGCTGCTGTTCAGGGACAAGCATTCCCTCAATATAAAAACCATGTCCGTGGATGCCCAGATTCACGACAGTCAGCTGGAAGTATTCCCGTTCATTCTCGACATAGACCGCTACAAACTGGCGTCATCCGGCAGAATCGGTCTCGACGGCTCGTGCAGTTATCATCTCTCCATACTCAAGTCTCCCGTTCCTTTCAAACTGGGGCTGGACATACGTGGTGATGACTATGAGCACCTGAAATTCCGGGTGGTGAAACCGAAATACAGGGATGAAGAGAAAGTGCCTGCGTTTTCGGTTACGGTGGACGAGACCAGAGAGGTGCTTTCCCGGATGATATCCGACATATTCGTCAAGGGTGTGGGCAGAGTCATGTCGCACGAAGAACTTCTCAAGGCTGTGGATGAGAGGAAACAGAGCCTCTCATACAGGGCGGCGGAGGAGCAGAAGTCGGAGGCCATATCTCAGGAAGAACTTGACAGGATGAAGCGGGAGAGCGGTGCACGGGAGTGATTACCTGTGTCTGAGAGACAGTTCGTGTTCTATGTCGGAGATGGAGACGTCCATCGATTCCATCAGGACGAGGAGGTGGTAGATTACATCGGATGCCTCGTAGATGAACCGGTCCCTGTGTCCGCCGATGGCCTCGATGATGCATTCCGTGGATTCTTCTCCCACTTTTTTGGCGATTTCGCAGGGCCCTTTGATGAATAGCTTCGTAGTATAGGACCCGTCTGGCATCTGTTCACGGCGTTTTCTGATTATTCTCCCCAGCTTCCTTATGAATCCTTCCTCATCGGGAGTGTCGAAGCAGGAGGTGGTGCCTCTGTGGCAGACAGGTCCGGCCGGTTCCACCTGTATCAGCAGGGTATCGGAATCGCAGTCCTTCCGGATATCTTTTATATACAGGAAGTTTCCGCTGGTCTCTCCCTTGGTCCAGAGACATCCGCGGGTGCGGGAATAGAATGTTACGCGGCCTTCGTCGAGACTCTTGGAAAGGGCTTCCGCGTTCATGTATCCCAGCATCAGCACTTTCAGCGTCGTGGCATCCTGGATGACGGCGGGGATGAGTCCGTCGGGACATTTGGAGGTGTTCAGATCCTCAAAACTTATTTGTTCCATCGTTATGTATTATAGTCTTACTGTTATGTTGCGGGCTCTTGACGCCAGCTTGACATCCTTTATGGTACAGGTTCCGTAATGGAATATGCTGGCCGCCAGTGCGGCGTCCGCATGCCCTTTTTCGAACACTTCGACGATATCTTCCACGCATCCTGCACCGCCGGAGGCTATTACGGGTATGGAGAGTTCCGACGTGAGCCGTGCGAAGAGATCGCAGGGATATCCGTTCCTCACCCCGTCGTGTTCCATGGAAGTGAGCAGAATCTCTCCGGCACCTCTGGATTCGGATTCTCCGGCCCACGCGAAAAGTTCCCGGTCCGTGATCCGGCGTCCTCCGTGGGTGGCCGCCATCCAGCGGCCGTCTCCGGAAAGCCTTGCGTCGATGGCCACCACCACGAACTGGCTGCCGTAACGTCCGGCGATTTCGCTGATGAGTTCGGGACGGGCGATGGCTGCGCTGTTCACCGAGATCTTGTCGGCTCCGGCGTCCAGCAGTCTGGAAGCGTCATCTATGGAGGAGATGCCTCCGCCTACCGTGAAAGGTATGTTTATCCTGTCCGCGATGCGGCTGACCAGGGATGTGAATGTCCTGCGTCCTTCCACCGTGGCGCTGATGTCCAGATAGACCAGCTCGTCGGCGCCGTCGGCGGCATATCGCGCTCCGAGTTCCACGGGATCTCCCACTTCACGGAGACCTTCGAAATTTATCCCTTTGACCGTCATCCCGTCCTTGACGTCGAGACAGGGGATGATTCTTTTGGCTAATTTGCTTTCCACCATTTTCTCAAGTCGTCTATGGTTATGTGACCTTCATAGAAGGCCTTCCCTACTATTGCCGAAGGCAGTCCCATTCTGTCCAGAGTGCGGATGTCCTCCATGGAACTGATGCCGCCCGATACGGTGAATTCCAGGGAGGGGAATCCGGCGGCCAGATCACGGTACATCAGGGAGGATGGCCCGCCGAGCATCCCGTCGCGGGAGATGTCGGTGCATATCACGCGGGTCAGCCCGGCTGCGGAAAAGCGTTCCAGCAGTTCGTAGAGACCGGCCGGTGCACTTTCAGTCCAGCCGTTTACGCGGAGGACTCCGTCGAGTATGTCAGCCCCGAAGATCATTCTTCCGGCTCCGAATTCGGAGAGCCACGATTCGAACACATCCGGCTTCATCGCCGCCAGGCTGCCTATTATCATATATGCCGCTCCGGCGTCGACGACGCTCTGCAGGGCCTCCCGGCTCTTCAGGCCGCCGCCCCATTCGATGTCCAGAGTTCCGAGTCCGGCGATGGCTTCCAGCGTGCGGAGATTCGACGGACGGGAAGCCTTGGCCCCGTCCAGATCCACCAGATGCAGGCGCCGCGCACCGTTGTCGGCGAAGAGGCGGGCCATCTCCAGCGGGTCTCCGTACTCCCGGGCAGTGGAGTAGTCGCCTTTCGAAAGCCGGACGGCACGTCCTCCGATCAGGTCTATGGCAGGTATTAGCTCTATCATAACGCGAGGAAATTTTTCAGGATCAGTTCACCCGTGTCACCGCTTTTTTCGGGATGGAACTGCGTTCCGTAGAAGTTTTCGTATTTCAGGGCGGCGCTGAACATTCCGCCGTAGTCTGTCGTGGCGATGGTGTCGCGGCAGAGCATCGGCCTGTAGGAGTGGACGAAATACACGTAGGAACTCTCCCCGATATTCTTGAACAGGGGGGAGGAGAGATTGTTTATGGTATTCCAGCCCATGTGGGGGACTTTCATCGCCCCTTCGACGGGTCGGAAACGGACCACGTCGGTGTCGAAGATGCCGATGCAGGGGGTGTCCTCCTCTTCGCTGTGGCGGCAGAGCACCTGCATCCCTATGCAGATGCCCAGAAGCGGCTTGCGCAATTCCCGGATGCACCGGATCAAACCCCTCTCCCGGAGGTTCGCCATCGCTTCGGCGGCGTTTCCGACACCGGGCAGAAGTACCTTGTCCGCTCCGGAGATGACCGCGGGGTCCGACGTAAGTATATATTCCGCACCTGACCGGTGCAATGCATTCTCTACCGAGCGGAGATTTCCCACTCCGTAATCCACGATGGTAATCATAGGACGCCTTTGCTGCTGGGAAGTTCGTAATTGAAGGGTTCTCTGCGGATGGCCATCTTCAGGGCGCGGGCATAGGCCTTGAAGATACTTTCCGCGAGATGGTGGTTGTTCTCTCCTGCGGCCTCGATGCGGAGATTGCACCCCGAGGCGGTGCCGAGGGACTGGAAGAAGTGGCGGAACATCTCGGTGGGGACGTCCCCCACATATTCCCGGGTGAATTCCGCTTTCCAGGCGAAATCGGTTCTCCCGCTGAAGTCCATCAGGACCAGTGCACGGCTCTCGTCCATCGGGAGGGCGAACCCGTAGCGGTCGATGCCGCGCTTGTCTCCGAGGGCGCGGGCGACGGCATTGCCGAAGGCTATACCTACATCTTCTATGGTGTGGTGCTCATCCACTTCCAGGTCGCCGGTGCATTTTATCCGGAGGGTGATGCCTCCGTGGTGGGCGATCTGGTCGAGCATGTGGTCGAAGAATTTCAGGCCGGTGTCGATGCTGCTCTCGCCGGAGCGGTCCAGGTCCACCATAATCTCGATATCGGTCTCCCCGGTCTTTCTGGTGATTACGGTGCGGCGCTCCTCCCGGCGGATGGTTTCCGCTATCTCCGCCCACGAGGTCTCACCGTCCAGCCGGAATCCCTTCGCCCCCAGATTCGCGGCGAGCTGGAGGTCGCTGTCGCGATCTCCTATCACATAACTGGCACTGAGGTCATACTCTCCGGAAAGATAATGTCCGAACATACCTGTACCGGGCTTTCTGTCGGGTGAACCGTCTTGCGGGAAATGGCGGTCTATCAGGATGTCGTCGAATGTCACTCCTTCGCCCGAGAGAGTCTCCAGCATCTTGTTCTGGGCCGGCCAGAAATCTTCTTCGGGGAATGAAGCGGTCCCCAGACCGTCCTGATTGGTGGCCAGAACCAGTTCGTAATCCATCTGGCGGAGGATCTTCAGGGCGCTGATGGCTCCCGGCACGAAACTCAGTTTTTCGAGCGAATCCACCTGTTCGTCAGCCGGCTCCCGGATGATGGTTCCGTCCCGGTCCACCACTATAACCTTTTTCATACTCGGTTTCATAATTTTCTGAGGAGTTCCATTAATCTGTCGTTTTCGGCGGGGGTCCCTACCGTAAGGCGGAGACACCCTTCGCATCCCTTCACGCGGTGGCGGTTACGGACTATTATGCCGTTGGAGACCAGATAGTCATATACGGCACAGGGGTCGTCGAACTTCGCCAGGAGGAAATTCGCGTCGCTGTCATATACCTTTCTTACCGCAGGGATGGTTTTCATCTGCGAAGCGAGCCTGCTCCGTTCGGACAGGATGGCATCCACCTGTCCTCTGCAGTCAGTTTTCTCCAGTACCTCCATACATCTCTCTATGGCGGCGCAGCTGATATTGTACGGGTATTTCACCTTATTGAAAAGACCTGTTATCTCCTCGGATGCGAATGCCAGACCGATACGCAGTCCCGCCATGGCGCGGGCCTTCGACATGGTCTGGAGCACTATCACATTCTCCGGGGCGCATCCGGCTACACTGCCCCGGGAGGAGAAATCGATATAGGCTTCGTCCACCACCACTATGCCGCGGAAGTGTCCGGCCACTTCCAGAATCTGCTCCGTGGGGAACGCGTTGCCGGTGGGATTGTTCGGAGAACAGATGAAAATCACCTTGGTGAGTCCGTCGGCGGCATTCAACAACTTGGACGTGTCGAGCGAGAAATCGGCTTCGAGCGGGACTTCGCGGTATTCCACTCCGTTGATATCCGCAGCGACGCGGTACATGCCGTAAGTGGGGGCGATGGCCACTGCGTTATCCCGTCCCGGAGTGCAGAATATCCTGTAAACCAGATCTATCGCCTCATCGCTGCCGTTCCCGACGAATATCCTCTCCGCGGGGATGCCCTTTATCCGGGAAATCTTCTCCTTCAATGCTCTCTGACGGGGGTCGGGGTAGCGGTTTATCCCATTCTCGAACGGATTTTCGTTCGCATCCAGCATTATGGCGGAACGGCCTTCGAACTCGTCACGGGCGCAGGAATAGGGGGCGAGGACTTTTATGTCATCCCGGACCAGAGATGCTATGCTGATTTTAGGAGAGGATGTCAGGGATGCTTTTCCCGAATTCCCGAGCCTTATCCGCACGGCTTGGGCGTGAGCCTGGAGACCTTCGGCTTCGGCCATCTCCACTATGGTGCCGGAGAGTCCGGCCAGACCTTCGGGAGTTATTTTCTGGAGAGTCATCTTCCGGATGAAACTGTCCATGTTCACTCCGCTGCAGGAACGGGCCCAGCCGGAAGTGGGGAGCGTATGGTTCGTGCCGGAAGCATAGTCCCCGGCACTTTCCGGAGTATGGCTCCCTATGAAAATGCTGCCTGCGGAGGTGATGTGTTCTGCGATTTCTTCCGCATCCGCCGTGGAGATTATGAGGTGCTCCGGTGCATAGAAATCCGCGAATTCCGTCAGCAGTGCCTTGTCCTCGAATACTATCAGGCGGCTGCCCTTCAGCGAGCCTTCCACCATCTCCCGGCGGCTGAGTTCCGAGGCTTGTCTCTCCACTTCGGTCTGCACTCTGCGGGCTATGGTCTCATCGGTGCATACCAGAATCGCCTGACTGTCCCTGCCGTGTTCAGCCTGCGAGAGCATGTCCGCCGCGATGAACGATATGTCGGCTGTCTCATCCGCCATCACCATAACTTCCGAAGGCCCCGCAGGCATATCTATGGCGGTGTTCACACCGCTGACCATCTGTTTCGCCGTGGTTACGTAGCGGTTTCCGGGACCGAAAATCTTGTCAACTTTCCCTATGCGTTCCGTACCATAGGCCATCGCCGCTATCGCTTGGGCCCCTCCTGTCTTATAGATATCCGTGATGCCGCATTTCCGTGCGCTGTAGAGCAGCTCGGCACAGAGACGGCCATCCTTCCCGGCGGGGGTGCACAGGATACGGACGGGGCAGGAGGCGATAAGGGAGGGTACACCGAGCATCAGGACCGTGGAGAACAGGGGGGCGGTGCCGCCCGGAATATAGAGTCCCACCCTTCTGATGGGAACCGGTTTCTGGATGCAGGTGACTCCGGGCGCGGTGGTGACGGTGATGCGCCCGGGCATCTGGGCCTTATGGAAGGTGTAGATATTGTCGAATGCGGTGTCTATGGCACGGCGCACCGACGGGCTGATATCGCGTCCTGCCTTTTCGAATTCTTCTTCACTGACTCTTAAATCGGCGGGGCAGAATCCGTCTATTTCCAGAGCGATCTCCCTCAGCGCATTGTCTCCGCCGGTTTTTACGCGCTCTATGATGGTGCGGACCCTGGCTTCTATTTCTGAATTGTCCCGGGTGATGCGCTCTGCCAGAGAGGGCCACAAGGATTTTTCCGGATTTACTATGATTTCCATTATAATATGATTTTATCGAGATCCACCACCAGAATACCTTCCGCGCCGATGGCCTTGAGCAGTTTTACTTTTTCCCATAATGACGATTCATCCACTACCGAGTGCAGGGAACACCATCCTTCGGTGGCCAGAGGCATCACCGTGGGGCTTCTCATGGCCGGAAGAATCCGGATGGCCTCGTCGAGAGATCCGGTGGGGATGTTCATCAGTATATATTTCTTTCCGCGGCTGTTCAGGCTGGAATCTGTCCGGAAGAGGAGTTCGTCCAGAATCTCCCGTTCACCGGTGTCCAGAGTGCGGTTGGCGATGAGGACCGCTTCCGATTCGAAGACTTTTTCCACTTCCTTCAGACCGTTGGAGACCAGGGTGCTGCCTGAAGATACTATGTCGAAGATGGCTTCCGAGATGCCGGCGGCGGGGGCGATCTCCACGGAGCCGGTGATGACTTCTATTCTGGCATCGATTCTGTTTTCTTTCAGGAACTTGGACAGGATATTCGGATAAGAGGTGGCTATCCGCTTTCCGTTGAAATAGTCCAGTCCTTCATAAGTGTCTCCTTTCGGAATGGCCAGGGAGATGCGGCATCCGCCGAAGCCGAGTCTGGCGGCGATGTCCACGTCGGCTCCTTTTTCTTCCACTTCATTCAGTCCTACGATACCCAGCCGGGCCGTACCTGCCGCCACGAGTTGCGGTATGTCGTCATCGCGCATATACAAGGCTTCGATATCGAAGTTCCTGGCCTTGGACAGGAATGTGCGTTTCTGCTCATCGAGTCTGATTCCGATGCTCTGCAGCAGACTGAGGCTCTCGTCATGGAGTCTGCCTTTGGATTGGAGGGCTATTCTCAGCATATTTTGTTCTTTTTACATAAAGAAGGCTTGCCTTTTCGGGCAAGCCTCATATTGTCGTTTTCTTGTATCCGTTGGTACTCAATAATCCGCCTGCCCTATCTGTCCGATATGGTGATGATGGCGGTGGATGTGGCGGCGGGTTCTCATTTCGATGCAAATATAACATTATTTGGCCAAAAAACGTGTTCGCGTTATTATTTTGGTGTACGGCGTGGCCAAATAATGTCATACGACGTGTCTTACCGGGGGGCTGACCCCCCGGACCCCCTGGGTCGCTTCGCTCCTTATTTTTTGACTGATGTGCACGACCCCTGTCTGGAGGCACTTCTGAGATGGGGTGTCGCACATCGCACCACCTGTAGCCCTCCCTGATGTGCACGACCCCTGCCTGG
>DCIQ01000205.1:23507-30260 GCA_002317435.1 Bacteroidales bacterium UBA1722
TGAGAAGGGGTGCTGCACATCGCACTCCTTGTAGCCTCCCTAATGTGCACGACCCCTGCCTGGAGGCCCTTCCTAGAGGAGGTGCTGCACATCGCACCACCTGTGGACCCTCCTAATGTGTACGACCCCTGCCTGGAGGTCCTTCTGAGAGGGGGTGCTGCACATCGCACCCCTTGAGAGACCCCACCGATGTGCACGACCTTCTGATTTTTCCGAAAGGTTTACGGATTACCGGTATAATATCACTACTTTTGTCAAGACGGCGGACATATTCATTAGCCGGATAAGTTTTATGATTTCTTTTGGTCCATATTCCTTTTTTCATCAGTCACTCACCACCGGCGGGCTCCTTCTTCAAAAAGAAATCCGTCCTCGGAAATATTTCGTGAATCTTTACCAAGTCGTTTTTCCGGCCCGATTCAGGAAACATATGGCGACCCTGTTCCTTATCATCTCTGCAATCGCACTTTTCACCGGATGCACCACCGGTAGAGATGAGAACTTCCGGAATCCTTCACCGGAGTCAGGAGTGAACTGCTGGTGGTGGTGGCTGAACGGCAATGTTACCCGGGAGGCCATAACTTCCGATCTCGAGGCCATGAAGGAAAAGGGCTTCCAGGGTGCTGTCATTTTCGATGCCGGCGGTCATAACCAACGTGGAAACAGTGATGTTCCGGCAGGTCCCCGTTTCGGGTCACCGGAGTGGACAGACCTTTTCGTGTTCGCTCTCGACGAGGCGGAGAGACTCGGCCTCGAGATGAGTTTCAATATCCAGAGCGGATGGAATCTCGGAGGACCGGTCGTCACACCGGAGCATGCGGCCAAATATCTGACATATTCTGAGAAACGGATTTCGGGAGGGGAAGAAGCGGATGTCATATTGGCACAGCCCGAATCTGCCGAAGGATTTTACAGGGACATAGCCGTGCTGGCCGTCCCTCTGGATGCGGAACACGTGTCTCCCGAGCCGGTTCATTATCTCGAGCAGAAACTCAGCATACACGAGCTGGGGGGAAGCGCTCCTGACTGCCGCTTCCTTCTGGACAACGGCGCTGAAGACGGCCGGGAGCCGGATGATGAGGATACTGTGTTCATAGTCAGCCATGGCGATATAGCGGATGTGAGTTCATCCATGGATGCAGCCGGGAGGTTCAGGTGGAACGCCCCGGAAGGGGAATGGGCGATTCTCCGGTTCGGATATACCTGTACAGGAGCAGAAGTCTCCACGTCAAGTGATACCTGGAAAGGACTGGTTCTGGACTATCTTTCCACTGATGCCATCGACTTCTATCTGGAGAAAGTGGTGGAACCTGTTCTCATCGCATCGGGGCATCATGTCGGGACCACTCTGAAATATATGGAAACGGACAGCTGGGAATGCGGGGGGATGAATTGGACCGACAGATTCATCGACGACTTCAAAGAACTGAACGGATATGACATCCTCCCTTATCTTCCGGCGGCTGCAGGATATGTGGTGGATGACATGGCTTCCACCCATGCTTTTCTGGCGGATTTCCGCAAGACGGTGGGATATGATGTGGCCCATAATCATTACGGGAGATTCTCCGATTATGCACATTCCCGCGGGATGGGTATACTTCCGGAGTCTTCCGGTCCTCATGCAGGTCCCTTCGACGGAGTGCGGAACTATTCTTTCAGCGATATAGTGATGAGTGAATTCTGGGCCCCGTCGCCGCATCGTCCCCGGGACAGCGACCGCTTTTTCCTGAAACAGGCATCTTCCGCAGCGCATATATACGGCAAGAAAATCGTGGGCGCGGAGTCTTTCACCACTATAGGTCCCCACTGGAACGATGAGATCTGGAGCAGCCAGAAACCGGCCTTCGACCACGAGATATGTGCCGGACTGAACAGGGTTTATTTCCATACGTTCACCTGTTCTCCGCAGGAGATGGGACTTCCGGGACAGGAGTATTTCGCCGGGACCCACATCAACCCGCGTCTTACGTGGTGGGATGAATCCGGAGGTTTCATCGACTATATGCATAGAGTCCAGTCCGTGGTCCAGGGTGCGCAGTTCTGCGGGGACGTGCTCTATTATTACGGGGACCATATACCGGTCATCTATCCGTACAAGCACTCGGATATGGCAGGGTGTATGCCGGGCTTCGACTATGATGTGACGAGCGAAGATGCTCTTCTGGATCTCTATACTGATGCCTGCGGCAATATATGTGCGCGGTCCGGAATGAAGTACCGTGTGCTGGTGCTCCCGGACCACAAGGTCCTGTCGTTGGCGGCATTGGAGAAAGTGGAGGAACTGCTGCGCGGGGGAGCGACCGTGACAGGTCCGAAACCTGAACGCTGTGTCTCTCTGAAGGGGGGCGTACAGGCTCGGGAGAGATTTTTCTCGCTTGCCGACAGTATCTGGGGGGAAGCTGCGGGGCAGGGTTCGGGGAAATATGGGGAAGGCACTGTCGTATGGGGTGCAAGAGCCGGAGAATACCTTCTTTCGAACGGAATCCGACAGGATTTCGCCGTAGCGGAAGATCCCGGACTCGAAAATTTCGACTTCATCCACTATCGTTCGCACGGATGCGACATCTATTTCATCAGCAGCTTCGAGGATGAGGAACGTATGGTGAACTGTACCTTCCGTGTGTCTGGGAAGGCTCCCGAACTATGGGATGCTATGGACGGAAGTATCAGAGAGGCGGGAGAGTTCTCACAGGAGAACGGATGCACCACGATTCCGCTCCGATTCGGACCGTGCGGAAGCGCGATAGTGGTATTCGACAGGAAAATATCCACGGACGCCTGCGGCGACGGAAGTCATAATTATGATGATTACAGATTCTGCAGAAGCCTGGAAGGTCCCTGGAACGTGGCCTTCGACCCCCTCCTGGGAGGACCGGAATCCGCAGTGTTCGACACGCTGTCCGACTGGACACTCTCTGCAGATGAAGGAATCAGGCATTATTCGGGTCCGGCTGTCTATTCCTGCAGTTTTGACTTCGACACCGACACTGAGGGACAGAGATACTTCATCTCTTTGGGCAGCGTCAAGGATGTGGGTATGGCTTCGGTCAGTGTGAACGGAAAGGAAATGGGCTCCGTCTGGATGAAACCTTTCAGGCTGGAGATAACCGAAGCCCTCAGACAGGGAAAGAACGATATCTCCATCAGGGTAGTCAACTCCTGGTACAACAGGGTGGCCGGGGACCGGTTGAATCCGGACGGGAAGCATTTCACATCGACGAACATAAATCTGGCCGTCGATTATCGCGGCCGTCCCGCCACGACCATAGAGCTGTCGCCTTCCGGGCTGCTCGGCCCTGTGGAAATCCTGTCCCGGGCCGGCCGATAGAGGGAGCATCGATTATTATTGCCCGGAGGGCAATATCTGAGATATCCGGGCTTCCTCCAGCAGGCATCCCAGTTCTTCGATGTCCCTGCAGATGAAGGTGGGCCGGTTTTCGGCGGCCATGGCGGTTTCTGCGGTGGTTTCGCCCGAGAGGACCAGAACCCCGCACGCACCGGCGTTGAGTGCGGTCTGCACGTCGGTGTAGATGCGGTCACCCACCATCGCCGTCTCGGAGGGTTTCAGTCCCATGCGGCTGATGACACCGTAGAGGATGTCGGGATTCGGCTTGCCTATTATCACGTCCGGTTTCCGTCCGGTGGCCCCTTCGAGGCAGGCACAGATGGAGCCGCAGTCGATCAGGATGGTTTCCTCGTCGGTGGGACATACCCAGTCGGGATTGGTGGCGATGTAAGGAATCCCCTTTGATATCCACCAGGCGCAGCGGCACAGGCGGGAATAGACGAGACTCTTGTCGAAGGCTGCGACCACCAGATCCGGGATGTCATCCGGAGTGTCGGCGCAGGAGATGAATCCGGCATCCCGGAACTGGGAGATCATCGACGGAGTTCCGAGGAGGAAAAGCTTCTCCGCCGACGGGAAATGAGTTTTTATATAGTCGATGGCTGCCGTGGTGGTGCTGTACATCTGTTCGGGGGTGCAGGGGATACCCATCCGCACCAGTTTGGCGATATAGTCGTCGATGGACTGGGAAGGGTTGTTGGTCAGAAACGAATATGTTATCCCGAGCCGGTCCAGCTTCTTCAGAAACGGGACGGTATATGGGAAAAGTGTCTTTCCCATATAAATCGTTCCGTCCATATCGAGCGCGATATGTTTCAGACCGCGCAGAATCTGTTTCTCCGGGTCAGTCATCATTCGCTCTTCTGCAGGCTTTCGGTGTATTTCTGAGCCCTTTCGTAACCGTCACGCGGAGCTTTCCACATCGTGAGGAATATCAGGGAACCGATGATGCCCACGGCGATGAACATTATGAATACCCAGTTCCATCCGAACTTGTCGGCTATGTTTCCCACCAGCAGGGCGGACAGGGCTGAACCGGTGTATCCGAGGACTCCGACCAGTCCGTTCGAGGTGGCTGACGCCTCTTTGGTGGACTGGTTGGCCGACCCGATTCCTATAAGGGCCTGGGGACCGTAGATGCAGAAACCTGCCAGCGCGAGGATGCAGACGCTTGGAACCGCAGGCATGTCGACCAGTGCGAAGATCGTAAAGAACACTGAGGCTCCTATCATGCTGAACAGACACATTCTGTGAGCTTTTCCCTTGAAAAACCGGTCTGTGGCCCAGCCTGCGAAGATGGTGCCGACTATGGCCATGATTTCGAACGTGGCCACACTGATGGAAGCCGCCTTGATGTCCATTCCGCGGTCTTCGGTGAGGAACTTGGGCCCCCAGTCAAGTACTCCCATACGGAGAATATAGACGAAGATGTTGGCGACGGCGAATGTCCAGATCCATCTGTTCTTGAAAACCATGTGAACGAGGAATCCCTTGTGGGCACCTTTCCTGCCTTTAATCTCTTCCTTCCCGGTGTGAGTTCCTTCCAGTTCGGGAAGACCTACGCTCTGAGGAGTGTCGTACAGGGCTATCAGAGAAAGTGCCGCTCCGGCGATGGCTGCGAATCCGGGGAGGAAGAAACACCATCTCCAGGCTCCGTAGTGGGTGGCGTAGCTCATCACCTTGGCGGTCTGGTCGGCGGCGCCGAGGGAGTCCCATCCGCTGATGCTTCCTGCCAGATTCTCAGTGATACGTGCCACTATCGAGGAATTGCCGCTCATGTCGGCACCCATATTGGTCATGATCAGACCGCAGATGACTACGGCAAGACTGGCTCCGATGGAATGGGATGTGTTCCAGATGCTCATCTTTGTGGCCAGTTCCCCCGGGGCGATCCACTGGGGCAGCATTCTGGCGCACGGAGGGTATCCGCATCCCTGGAAATACTGGTTCAGCACCATGGTGACTCCGAACACGAGAATCAGCATGTTGACGAACTGGGGACCGTCGTCCACTCCTGTAACGGCATAGCTGAGCTCGATTCCGAAACCCATGCAGAAGTTGGAGATGGCGCACAGAATCAGACCTATGGCCATAAATACCTTGGTGCTGATCCTTTCGACGATGAAGCCGTTGATGAACCGGCTCAGGCCGTAGATGAGCGAACCGATGAAGATGATGATACCGAAATCGGTGTTGGTGATTCCATACTCGGCGGTGAGTCCCGGCATCGCGATGGAAAAGTTCTTCCTGACGAAGTAGAACATCGAGTAAACTATCATCGAAACCACGATGATGTGCCACTGCCAGGCCTTGAAGTTGTTTTTGTATCTGCCCATATGCGGATATGTATTGTCGGTTGGTTGTCGTCCCCAAATATAAGAACTTTTTGTCAAATGGGCGGCCGGTCTGTCAATTTTGATATCTTTGCAGAAGACAAATCTTTATGTAATCAAGTAATCAAGTCATCAAGTCATCAAGTCATCAAATCAGTATGAAACAGTCTCCAGTTATCTTTCTGTCGATTTTAACTCTCCTCATCGCCGGCTGTACCTCGAGTGTCACCGTCACGTCTCCGGATAACAATCTGTCGCTTTCGTTGGATGTCAGCGGGGAGGCCTGCATCACCGTCACATATCGTTCCAGGACGCTCGTCGCCGCTTCTCCTGTCGGAATAGAATTCGCCGACGGTCATTTCGGACAGGATGTGCGGATAGTCGGCCGCAAGAGCAGGCACGTCTCGGATGATTATGACATGTATGTCGGAAAGGCCGGTCATGTTCATAGCGAAAGCAGCGAGATTCACGTATGTCTCCAAGACAAGAACGACCGGAGAGTCGAGATGTTTCTCCGCGCCTTCGATGACGGAGTGGCATATCGGTATTATATACCCGAACAGGAAGGCATGAAGGAACTGGCTGTCCGCAGCGAGACTCTGACGCTGAACGTTCCGGATGATCCGTTGCTGAAAGCGATGAAGATAGAACAGTTCGCCTGTAGTCACGAGAACATCTATCTCACGGAGAATATCTCCTCGTTCGAAGACAGCCTTCTTCTGGATATGCCGGCCCTTCTGGTATATCCGGGAGGAGAGTATATGGCCATTACTGAAGCCAACGTGGTGGATTATGCCGGAATGGACATGATCGTGGAGAACGGGCACCTGAAAGGAGTCCTGTCCCCCCGCCGGGACGGTTCCGGCCTGTGTGTCACCGGTCCTCTCCCGCGAAGGTCTCCCTGGCGTGTATTCCAGGTCTCTGACAGAATCGGCGCCCTGCTCGAATCAAACATCATCACGACACTGTCCGATCCCTGTCGGGAACAGGACCTTTCGTGGCTGAATCCCGGCATAGCGACCTGGCCCTGGTGGAACGGATATCAGGCCCCTCCTGAACTGAAAAAAGGTG
>DCIQ01000193.1:0-6353 GCA_002317435.1 Bacteroidales bacterium UBA1722
AGAGCCATCATCAGTCCCTGCATCTGTTCATCGAAGCCAAGCATCGATGAAAGAAGTCCGAGGGCGGCCATAATCGCTCCGCCGGGGACACCGGGGGCCGCCACCATCGTTATGCCGAGCATCATGATGAAACCGACGTACATGTCGGGATCGTACGGCATCCCGCACATCATTGAGATGGCCAGAGCGCATCCCGTAATCTTCAGACAGCTTCCGGACATATGTATGGTCGCACACAGAGGCACCACGAAATCGGCCACGGCACTGCTCACCCCGTTCTTTTTCGTCCGGTCCAGAGTCACGGGGATGGTCGCGGCGGAAGACTGTGTTCCCAAAGCTGTGAGATATGAAGGAAGCATCGTCCACAGAGCCTTGAAAGGATTCTTCCCCGAGACGGCGCCAGCCACGCAGAACTGCAGAACCAGCACCACTACAGATATGGCGAATATGAGTACGATAACCTTCAGGAAGGAGAGCAGAATCAGCATAATGTTTCCCTCCAAAGCACTCTTGAGGAAAATACCGAAAATGAAAAGTGGCAGGAAAGGAATGATTATACCGGTTATCACTTTCATTATGACAGTACGGAATTCCTTCATAATGTCAAGCAGTCTGGATTCCTTCACCATCGACAGACCGACGCCCAGAATGAATGCCAGAATCAAGGCACTCATAATATCCAGGATCACAGGCATCTCTATGAGGAAATACGGGGACAGGTCCAGACTGTTCCCAGAATCGGGAACTGCGAGCGAAACCCCGCCTATCATCGAAGGAAAAAGCATCCGGCCGGTGCCATAAGAAAGAAAACCGGACAGCACTGTGGAGCCATATGCTATCAATACAGTAACACCAAGCAGTTTTCCGGCTCCGGAACCCAGTTCTGCGATACCGGGAGCCACCAGAGCCAGAATCAGCAGTGGTATGATAAAACTCAGGAAATTACCGAAAAGGGAATTGAAGGTCAGAAAAGTTCTCGACAGCCATGTGGGGAAGAAGCAGGAACAGGCTACACCAAGTGCGATGGCGACGAGTACCTGGAGAAGGAGGGGAATTTTCTTCAAAAACATAACGACATTTTACCAATTCAAGTTCCGCACTTGCGAAACTGAGTTATTTTTTAATGATGGACTAATTATTACTGAGACAGTTTATTTTTTCCGACTATCTCCCTTATGTGAGCTATATCCTCATCCACTTTCTTGTCGAACTTCATCTGACCGGCCACTACCATATCGGTGATATCCTCCCTGATTTTGGAAAGCCTCGACTTATGTTTCAGTCTGTAATGCTCGTAATACAGCAGCACTATGGAGAGGATGAAATAGCCTATGGTCTGGAGCGCGATGCCTCGCATCTGGAAGTAGATGGTTCCCAAATCTCCACCGGCAGTATTCAGATTTATGAAGCCGCGGCAGGCGAAGGTGGACGGGAAGATATATGAGAAATATTTCCAGAATACGGGGAAAGATGTCGCAGGCCATGAGAAGCCGGTAAGGAACAGGCAGATAGGGGATATGAAGAGCATCAGGAGGAAAACGGATTCCCTCTTGGTGATCAGCGAGCTCCACACCATACTGAAGAATACGCAGTCCGTCACGAAAAACTCCAGCAGCAACAAGATATTCCAGAATCTTCCTCTCTGAGGGAAATCGAAGATGGCAGGCACTATGGTCGCGATATAGATGCCTATTATCATGAATATGCACCAATAAACCATTCCTCTTCCGAGGATGACCCTGCCGACCCCCTTTCCTCCGTAAGTGTCCACCAGAGAGCAGAAGCTTCTGTTCTGCTCCCTCATAGTACCCACACAGATACTCATTGAATACAACATAACCTGCTGGACTATCAGCAGAAGGATGGCTGAAATAAGAAAGATACTGTAGGAGAAGGTGGCATTGTACGGATTATTCTCCTCATACACGACAGGTTTCACCAGCTGCATGGCTTCCTGCTCCGTCATGCCCAACCGGGAATATCTCTCTATCTGAATCTTTCCGATATTGTGCAGCATCACGAAATCAGCCGCCAGCAGCAGATTCTTATAATAGAGGAAACTGCTCAGATCGGTATAAACGGAGAGTGTCGAAGTCTGGAGATTAGCCAGCCTGACTCCGAAATCTTCGGGAAAATAGATGATACCGTTGACCTCCCTCTCCTGAAAGAGTTTCCTGGCCTCCTCCATATCGGTGCATCTGTAGGCTACCCGCACTTCACGGCAGGCATCCACCTCCTTTATATATTCGCGGCTTTCAGAACAGTCGGCCCTGTCCACCACGGCCACGGGAGTCTCTTCCAGAATGCCTTTCTGATATATCATATTGTAGAGGATAGGATACAGCAGGCCGGCCACAATCACTATAACCATCACACCTTCATCCGTGATGATGGTCTTGAGTTCGGAGTTGAATATGTTCAAGGTATCCTTAAACCACTCGCGCAAATATTTAATCATCCCCTTCATAACTATATCTGTTCGTAATCCTGATATATGTACGCATGCTTAAGCCTGTGGATACCCAGCATCGGGAATATCAGGAAGATGAGGAAATGACACACTTCCTGCCACCAGCCGGTGAATCCTGTTCCGAAGATACCTTCCTGCACGAAAAACTGATAGTAGTGCTTCAGCGGGAATATGGCGGATACGTATTGGAACGCTTCGGGCATGGCCTCGAGAGGGAGAGTAAAGCCGGTAAGCGAAAACGCCAGCACGGTGTACAGGCTGGACACACTGAGGGCGAACCTGAGCACCGGGCAGAAACTGATGATGGTGATACCCATCGCCTCGCTGGCCAGTACCAGAAGGAATACGTCCAGAAACATATACCATACCGATCCTGCGAAAGGATAATGACACCAACTGTACAGGAGCATCTCTATCGTGACACCGAGCAAGAAAAAGAATATCGTGTACAGGATAAGCTTTCCCAGCAAAGCCACGCCTATGCTTCCTCCCGAGAGTTCCATAAGACGTCTCGAACCTCCGTATTTCAGTTCCGTTCCCAAAGAATACACTATGAGCACCACCATAACCATCTCCAGGACACCCGGAATCATCATACTTCCCAGATATGCTCCGTAATTCATCGTGGAATTGCCTATCATGTGGGTATCCAGTTCCACCGGTTTGATCATCCCCATTATCTGGGCATCATTCATCCCTTTCATCCTCAGCACCTGACGTTGTACCGCCCCTGAGGTCAAATTAATCATGGTCAGCAGGTCCGAGTATGCGAGAGAACCGCCCATGAAATAGAGTCCGTTTATGTAGAATGTCATCTCAGGCTGTTTCTGAGCACTGACATCACGATACATTCCTTCCGGAATCACGCAGATGGATGTGATGCGTCCGCGCTGCATCTCGACACGCGCTTCCGGATATGTATCGAATATACGGACCTCGGCGGCGGGAGTGGCGTCCAGCTGGCTGATGAAATTACGTGAAAGGGAAGAATGGTCGTTGTCGACCACACCTATAGGCAGTCCGGTCGGCACACCGGACTGAAGAAACGTGAGATAAAACACGGAGCAAAACGCTACGATCAACACCGAGCCGACGAAATATATAGGCCTTTTGGCCCATATTATCCGTTCCCGTCTGAAAACCGCAAGTATATTTTGCAGACAGTTCATATCGTCAGGTTATTCGTGTTTGGAGAGAATCGCCGTCATCCCGGGACGGATTCCATCTACAGGAGCATCGGCTACGGTCTTCACCTCGAATGTCTTGGCATCATAGTTATCGGTCTCTTTGGTAGCCCTCCAGGTAGCATACGATTCGCGGACCGAGATATAGGTTACGGTGGCCCTCACCTCTTTTCCTTCGAGGGCGGGAATGGTCATCGACACCTTGCTGCCTATCTTGAGTCCATGAAGTTCGTCTTCGCGGATATTGAACGAATACCATACGTCTGTCATATCCTGAATGGTCATTATGGGGGAGCCGGTACCCACAAGTTCTCCCACTTTAGGGAACACCGCCGATATGACACCGTCGGAAGGTGCCGTCAGGAACAGTTCACCCATATACCCTTCCACTTCCATCACGGCACCCGAGGCCCTCGCCACCAAAGCGGCGGCAGCCTCCTTATCTTCTTCGCGGGCTCCCTTCAGAGCCGCGTCGTACTGGCTCTTCGCCGCCTTGGCCTGTGCCACTGCAGCATCATATTTGGCCTTGGTCTCATCATATTTCTGGGCAGGAATCACCTTCTTCTCATACAGACGCTGAACCCTGTCATAAGAGGTTTTCATTATCTCCTCCTGTACCTTGGCCATCTGCCACACTTCGTATGCTCCGGTAATCTGCTCTTCTGTAGCTCCGTTGCGGGCCTTTTTCAGCTGAGCGTCGGCAGCATCCCTGGCAGCCATGGCCTGAGCCATCTTCGCCCTCACCTCGGGAGAATCTATCCTGACCACAGTGTCGCCCTTATGGACGAAATCGCCCTCGCGGGCGTACAGTTCTTCTATTCTGCCGGGAACTTTCCCCGATACACGGTACTCTGACGCTTCTGCATATCCCTGGGTCACCAGAGGTTTAGGTTTAGAGACGATCCATCCTATGAGAGCCACTACAGCGATAAGCGCTATCAATGCGAACAGCCCCAGAATGACATTGTAATTCGATTTAGATGCTTTCATATCTTGTACTATTTTATTTGTCTGTATTTTAAGGCGTTACAGCCGACCTTCGGCCTTGGCCAGATTCACGGCGCTCATCTGCACTTCCACTCCTGTATCTATAAGCTCGGAATGGGCTTTCAGCCATGCCGTCGAGGCAGCCAGCACCGTAGTGGAAGAGGTCACCCCTTCGGTGTATCCTTCATTGGCCTTCCTGAGATTCTCTTCAGCCACATCCACGTTGCTCTGAACCATGGCAAGTTTCTCGACGGACTCCTGCTGGAGCTTGCGGCACTGCACTATCTGAAGGTTTATCTTCTCCTTGGCGTCGTTCAGCTTGATCCTGTAAAGCTCGGCTTCAGCCTTCGCCTTCCTGGTCCTCTGAAGAGCCTCGGTCCCATGGAAGATAGGTATTTTCAGAACCACACCTGCGGCGAATCTGTTTCCGAATTTATTGCTGTCGAATCCGTTGGCAAGACTCGGACGGGTCATCAGGTAATTGGCCGTGAGAGCCACGGCAGGCATCATGTCCGCTCTGGCGATCACCACTTTCTTATCGTAAATCTGATTGGCGAGATTCAGGCTGCGAATCTCAGTCCTGGCAGAAAATGCATCCTCGATGGAGACATATTCCGGTATCTGCGGTACCGGAACATAATCCAAACTTTCATCCGCAAGAACAATCCCGCTTTCGAGAGGGAGTCCGCATTTCTGACAGAGCAGCATCTTGGAAAGCACCAGCCCGTTGGAAGCCTTGGTGAGGAGCAAGTCTGCCTCATTGGCCTTCACTTTCACCGTGAGGATGTCAGATTCCGTGGCGAACCCTGCGTCCATAAGGTTTTCAGTGTCGGCAATCATCCGGTGGAGAAGTTCCGAGTAACTTTCAGCCAACTGTTTCTTGCAGGAGACGGAGATAATCTGCCAGTATGCCTGTTCGATATCCACCACCAATTCCTCCACGGCCTGCTCGTACTGCACTTCGGAGAGTTCCTGCGCATATTTGGCCATCTTGTGGGAAGCTATTATCTTTCCCCCCGTGAATACAGGCTGTTCCAGGGAGATGGCTCCCGCATAGATGTTCTGTATGTCGAACGTAAGAAGATTGTTTATCGAAGAACCGATTGCATTTATCGGGGAAGCGAGATCCAGCTGGCTCAGTTTGGTGAAGAAATCCTGAAATTCCGGATTGGTCTTTATGAATTCGATGATATCCGGATTCTGCATTATCTCCTGCAGTTTCGCATTATAGGCTTTCTGGACTTCATCCCCTCCGTGCGTAAGAATCTGCTGTCCTTTCTCGGGGACCAGATGGATATCCTTGTCATTCCATACGTATGCTCCCAACGCCTGAATCTTGGGATAGAAATAAGACGCCGCGATCTTGGTGTCATATCCTGCCATTTTCATCTTCTGTCTGGCAGTCTTCAGGTCATTGTTGTTTTCCAAGGCCAGCTGCTTGCATTCATCAAGTGTCAGAACCCGCTGTGCACCGGCAGTGTTCCACGATGCCGAGAGAACGGACAACAAGCAGGAGAAGATAATCAATTTCCTCATATTTCAGCAATTATCCAATTTTAACGTTAAACCGCAAATATAATATTTTATTCAATACCGTCCAGCGTCCGCTACGGAGAAAACGCCGTATCCGCCTACAGCAGAAAATGATTCACCGGCCCGAAACCGTGCCCGATTTCATATTCCGCCCCCGCCGCGATGGCATCGTTTATATA
>DCIQ01000193.1:6438-11387 GCA_002317435.1 Bacteroidales bacterium UBA1722
GAGAGGGTGCATCCCGTCCCGTGGGTGTTCCTGGTACGGATCCGCACCGACTCCAGAGGCAGGCACTCGCCTGTCCCGCAATTGCAGAAATAGTCCACCAGACGTTCCTCCTTCAGATGCCCGGCCTTCAGAAAGACCGACACCGAATACTTGCGCGAGAGTTCGCGGGCGCATTGCGGCAATTCACTTTCCGAGCCTATGGGATGCCCGAGCAGAATCTCCGCCTCCGGAATGTTCGGAGTTATTATTTTTGCCAGAGGCAATAATCTCTTTTCCAACGTCACGATGGCACTTTCCTCTATCAGTCTGTGCCCGGAGGTGGAGACCATCACCGGGTCCACCACGAGGTTCCGGACTCCATATCGGAGCACCATCTCCCTGACCACCTCCACTATGGGGGAGCAGTGGAGCATCCCCACCTTCACGGCATCCGCCCCGATATCCCGCAGGACGGCATCCATCTGTGCCCCGAGAATATTCTCCGGGACCCCGAACACATCCTCCACTCCGAGGGTGTTCTGTACCGTGACCGCCGTTATGGCCGATGCGGCATAACATCCGCACGCAGAGATACTTTTTATGTCAGCCTGTATCCCGGCTCCGCCTCCGCTGTCGCTCCCGGCCACGGTAAGCACCGTATGGTAATGTTTCATTTCCTATTCCTCCGACGGGCTCCGAAATGGTCGAACCCCATGTAATCATCTTTTATCTCCTCTCCTCCCCTGCACCATCTGACGATACCGGATTCTCCTTCCGTCACAGTCCCTATTCTAGTTATTTTCACAGCCGCTTCCGCGGCAATCCTCTCCGCATCCTTCTCCCCCGCGGTGAAGAGGAGTTCGTAGTCCTCCCCTCCTCCCAGTGCCATGGCCACGGCATCCGTCCCCGTAGCGGCGGCATATTCCTTCAGAGGGGCTGAAAGCGGAAGCGCGTCGATGTCCACCCGGGCGGAGACTCCCGAAGCCTTCAGTATATGCTTCAGGTCGGATGCCACTCCGTCCGAGATATCCATCATGGAGCGGACAGCCCCGGTGGCAGCCAGAGCCAGCGCTTCTTCCACCCTCGGCCGTGGCCTCCAATGCTTTTCCAGCAGAGAGGCGGCGGAGCCGGGAAATCCCGCCGTCCGCGTGGAAGATGTAATATTGCCGCCTGCGGCAATAATCATCTCCAGACCGGCGGCGGAATCGCCCAATGTCCCCGTGACACAGACGGCATCCCCCGGACGCGCCCCGCCGCGCATGATGGCTGCACCGTGCGGAGAGCGGCCCACCACCGCCACGTTCAGTGCCAGGAGAGCGTTTTCCCCCGTGGCGCGGGTGGTGTCCCCCCCAGCCAGGGATACCCTGTACAGGGAACTCAGATCCCGGTATCCCCTCATGAATTCATCCATATACTCCACACCGATACCGGACGGTATCCCCACCGAAAGGAACGAAGCCACAGGAGTCCCCCCCATGGCCGCCACATCCGAAAGATTCACCGCAAGGGTCTTCCATCCCAGATCATAAGGAGATATCCCCGCGCGAAGGAAATGGGTGTTCTCCAAAAGCATATCCGTGGTGACAAGCAGATCTTCATCTCCGAAAGGCATCACGGCGCAGTCGTCCCCGATGCCGCATGTCCCGGCACCGTTCAAGGATTCGAACAACGGTCTGAACCGTTCTATGAATCCGAATTCGCCTATCTCTGAAAATTCCATGATTCACTGCTGCCTGTTCGCCTGCCTGTCTTCCCGGTCCGACATTCTGTCCCGCAACTGCGGCCTGTCCCTGTCGGCGAAAGAGTCCAGCCAGGCATCCATCATCATATGGCACATCTTCCTGAAGGATATCACCATCTTCAGCTTCTGCTTCATGCCGACCTCACCGGCTACGGCATCAGCCACCTCCACCGCATACCCGGTATCGTGATAGTACTCTTCACTGCCGTACCTGTTCACCCATTCGACATACCTGTTGCTCTCCGGACTGAAATTATTCCTCACGAAACGGCCGAAAGTACGGAACATCATCAGATATGAGAGCACACAGGAGAGCGCTATATGCAGTTCCTCCTCCCTTACCTGCTTTCTGAGATACAGTCTCAGGGAGACGGCAGGCTCGGATTCATCGAAAGACAACGCATCGGGAGTCCCGCCGAAGTAAAAATCATACACTTCATTCTCGCACGGCACGGTCTCATCGAGAAGACTCCGCACCAGATCCAGCAGGACGCCCGCGTACGACACCGCCGCATCTTCCAGACGCACTTCGAGATATTTCAGCGCCGCCACCAATTCCTCCTTCAGAAAGTAACTCTGAAGCAGCCAATACCTGAACCGGTGATAGCGCAGCTTGCCATTCAGCAGATCGCCTGTAAAAGGATGATTTTCCACAGCCTTGAGGGCCATTCTGAGCGGCAAAGCCACCAATGTGCGCCATCTGGTCCTCCCCTTGGGGACAAGTTCCATTTCACTGCGCGCATCTTCGATGGCATCCCATATTTCAGCCGCCGCCCGACGCGGATCGGGCGAAGCCATTATGGCGGAGACCACGGCCACCCCGGCGGCCTCGGCACCTATCACATCCCCAGCCGTACGGACATTCATATTCCCGATACCGACCACAGGAAGAGTGCTCATCCGGACCATCCGGCGGACTCCTTCGATTCCGAACTCGGTCTTGGTATCGGTCTTGGTCCCGGTCCTGAAGACCGGAGACGCGGCGATATAATCGACATCCAGAAATCCGGCCTGCTGCACCTCATCGAAATTCTCCACGGAAAGCCCTATTATCCGGTCCGGCCCGAGGATACTTCTGGCCTGTACCGGAGACATGTCTGACTGTCCCAAATGCACCCCGTCGGCCCCAGAGAGCATCGCGACCTCCACATCATCATTGATTATCAGCGGGACACCGTAACTCTTCAGCATCCTTTTCAGTTCCAAGGCCTCGGAGAGAAACACCTCCCGGGGACACTCCTTCTCCCTCAGCTGGACCATGGTCACCCCACCCTTCACAGCCTCCTCCACTATCTCCGCGAGGGGTCTGTCACCGGCGAGCGTCCTGTCCGTAACCAGATAGAGGCTCAGCATATTTCTGGAAAACTCTTTCATCTATCTCAGCATCTTTCCTGCCGTAGCGGCATTCATATCATATAATTCATCCAAGAAGTTCACCTGGAACGAACCGTTCCCCCGGGAGCGCAGCGCCGCCGCCTCCCCGGCCATGCCGTTCACCGCCATGGCTGATACGGCAGCCCGGAACCGGTCATCGCATACGGCGGCGAATGCACCGGAGAGGGCACTTGCGGTGCATCCCATTCCGCTCACACGGGTCATCATCACCGAGCCGTTATGCACCTCGCCGTAACGCACACCGTCCGTAATGAAATCGGTGCTTCCGCTCACGGACACCACACATCCCAGCCTCCGGGCCAGATTGACGGCACTTTCACGGGCGCTCTCCACATCCAGCAGACTGTCCACTCCTCTGGACCGGCACCCGGAAAACTCTCCGGAGAGAGCCTCCCAGAAAGCTGCTATTTCCGAAGGATTACCTCTCAGTATATCGGGAGTGAAATACTCCATCATATCCATCAGGGAGTGCATGCGGAACTCCGTCATACCGACCCCCACAGGATCCAGCACTATCGGCACACCTTCCACTGCGGCCTCCTGACCGGCCTCCCTCACAGCCTCCAGCCACTGCGCGTCCAGAGTACCGATATTCAGTACCAGAGCATCGGATTTGGAGACCATCTCACCCACTTCCTCTATGGCGTGAGCCATCACGGCAGACGCGCCCACAGCCAGCAGGGCATCCGCCGTATTCTTCATAACCACCAGATTGGTAACATTATGCACGAGCGGAGAGACCGCCCTTACTTTCGCCAGATCGGAGGCCACGTCCTCCGCCGACAATTCCACTTTCATAAGATGTTCCATCATCATCTCCCTACGTTGTCATTATACAAATCAGGTCTAAGGGTATATTCTCAGCCGCCGTCCCCGGCAGCACCCCCGGATTATGTCATTCTTTCCTGTGGAAAGAAAAAAGGGTAAGCTACTTTCATCGCACCGCTACAACCGATTACCCTTGCTGTATTCCTACCCTGGGGGAGTTCATCAGGAGCTGGTCGTGGAAGACTTACCCGGGCGCAAAGGTAGCAATTTTGGGAAAAATCAAAAAAATACTTCACGAAATATGATTTTTTTGGCTAAGCGGACATCGTTCATTGTCCGCTTGGCCAAAAAACCGCACATTTGGAGAAATTGCTAATTTTGCAGACGAAATTCACGAACAATATGGATACGACTCTCCTTCATAACGTACCGGACCTCTCGCCGCAGGCACTCGGTCTCCCCGAAGATGCCATGAACAGAAAAATATGCGTAGGTCTGTCGGGAGGAGTGGATTCCTCCGTAGCCGCCATGCTGCTGAAAGCGGCCGGATATGATGTCTTCGCCCTGTTCATGCAGAACTGGCACGACATCACCGGCACCCTCCACGGGGAATGCGAATGGGAGGAGGACCGCAGGGTGGCGGAAATGGTGGCCCGCAGGATAGGCATCCCGTTCCATTTCGTGGACTTGTCCGATATCTACCGCCGGCAGGTGGTGGACTACATGTTCGGTGAATACGCCAAGGGGAGGACCCCGAACCCGGACGTGATGTGCAACTCGAAAATAAAGTTCGCCGCATTTCTCCGCTCCGCACGGGAACTCGGAGCCGAATACGTCGCCACGGGGCACTATTGCCGCAAGGCTGTAACGGAAAATGGAATGTACCGCATACTGGCGGGGAATGACCCGAACAAGGACCAGTCCTATTTCCTGTGCCAGCTCACCCAGGAGCAGCTTTCCCGCGCCATCTTCCCCATCGGGGAGATAGTCAAGCCCGAGGTCCGGCGCCTGGCCCGCGAAGGGGGACTTCCCAGCGCCGAAAAGAAGGACTCGCAGGGCATCTGCT
>DCIQ01000165.1 GCA_002317435.1 Bacteroidales bacterium UBA1722
CTCAAAATTCCTTATTGAGATGGGCTCCGGTTTCCCCTATATGGGCCGGGAATATCGCATAGTAGCCGGTGAGACAGAACAGTTCATGGATCTTCTGTTTTACAACACCTTCGCCCACTGTTATGTTGTCGTGGAAGTCAAAACGACCAAGTTCGAAGGTTCTTTCCTCGGGCAGTTAAGCACATACGTTTCCTGCGCCAACCATCTGCTCAAACGCGAAGGTGATAACCCGACCATCGGCCTGCTCATATGCAAGAGCAAGGATGATGTCTACGCCCAATACTCACTTGAAGGCTACAATCAGCCGCTTGGTATCTCCGGTTTCGAAGGTGTCAATATCCTCCCGGACGGCTATAAGCACAGTTTGCCGTCAATCGAGGAGATTGAGAATGAGTTGAAAGGGAAATAGGAAACTGCGACGATGTGTCGCAGTATTTCAATAGTTTAGGCTAATTATCTAAATAATCTGTAGAGATTTATATAGTCCTCTAATGACACAAAAGCCGCAACTTTCAATATTTCACCATAATCTTCCCTTTCAGCCAATACTTGTAATCGTTGAACCAGAGAACACCTCCCCCCCTGCCGAAAGTGTAGCTGGAGTAGAAAGCATCGGATGATTCACGGGGGAAGAACAATTCAGGTTCGGAGAACCATACCGGCTGCCCGGCTTCTGGATGGAACTCCCCGCGGATCATATACAAAGGTCCTCTGTTCTGATAGGCCGTAAGGGTGCAGTCGAAATCAAATGTATTGTGAATCAAGACGAAATATTCGCCGCTGGCCGCCTCAGGCCCTTTCAGGTCATAAATCGGGCATGGCGAGCGCGGATGCAGGAACGGAGTACCGCCGTCCCTGTCCAGAAGAACTTCGGGTTCCGACCATGTCCTCCCCCTGTCATAACTCTGGGTCCAGAGGGGATACCCCAGCGAAGAACGCATGACGGCGAAAAGTCTCCCGTCGGGGAGGGCCACGATGCCGGCTTCCTCCACGGCAGGACCGTCCAGAGGGAGATATTGCCGCGGAGCGGCTACCCTTGAAGCATCAAATGAGTCCTTGTCGGTATTGAAGAAGGAGATGCTGATATCCTCTATCTCCGGGTCCTCATCGATATTCTCGAACTGCCAGAATTCGACCTTGCAGCCGGGATGTTCATCATAGGGAGCCTGCCCGTGGCGGGAACAGGCGGTCAGGTATTTACCGTCCACGCCCAGACGGAGGGGACGCTGCCAGATGCACCAGGTGGGCGGGACAGCAGGATCTTCCGGATCCATATCCATTCTTCTGGTGAACTTTATCATCTTGGGGGGAGTCCATGTCTGACCGCCGTCATCGCTGTATCGGCCGAAAAGCATTCCGCAGAGCGGTCTGGCACTGGTGGTCTGCTGATTCCACAGACAGTAGAGCCTTCCGCTGCGGGAGAGCATCGGAATCTGCCAGCTTCCCACGAGAGTGCAGTACGGCAGATTGGGCGAACCGGCCAGAATCACCGGACGGCTCCAGGATCCGCCGCCATCGGTACTCCTGGAGAAAGCGACATGCTGATCATAATACCCCTCTATGGACGCCTGTGTCCAAAAAGCATAGTAAGTATCGCGTGCATCGTCATAAATAACCTGGAAATGATCGTTGTAAGTATCACTTTCCCCCTTCGGTTCATAAATCAGATAATCCGGATTGCCGACATTCCTGTCCACCCGGCTATCGACATACCGCCAGTAGAAGTGGTCCGGATATTTCTTCCGATAATCCCCGGTATCGGTGAAATGCTTTTCAAAGGCTTCTTCAGGAGTGGAAAACCGGTGGTAGGTATCAGCCAAGGCGGTGCCTACAGTCAGAGGAGCGTACTTATGACCCTTTATCTGACTTCCGAAGGCACTATGTGCCATGCAGCCTCCCCGCGGACCGAATCTCCCGTTCAGAACGAAAATGGTGGAGAGACAGGTGGCGTCATTAAGTATGGGAGCCGCGGTCAGGGCATCCACGAAATCTCCTTTCTTCACCTTTCTGTCGGGTCTGGAGGCGAAATAGGAAGAGTCTCCGCTTCCTGTCCTGATTCTCATCAGTCTCTGTCCCGTTTCCTGCCGGAGTTTGTTATGAGGGTGATGCAGGCTTCCGGGACTCGAATATGCCTTGGAAAAGTTGAATGCACCGTCACGGACAGGATCATACCAACCTCTTGACACGGCATAGGCGATTATGTCGGGGCTCCCCAGATAATTCAATGTATCGGAAAGATCGACCTCATCGATGACATAGTGATTCGGGATGACCATGACCATATCATCGGGAACCCTTCTGGCGACCCAATGTCTTCCTCTGACTACAGAGCATACCCAGCCCTCCTTCGTGTCCGCCACCAGATAGGTTCTTCCGGAATCCTTATATCCCTTTTCCTCCACCATACGGCCGATAATCCTTACTCCTTCCCGTGCGGAAACGGCATGACGGGCCACTTCGGTCCGCACCTGATAGACGACTTCACCGGTCTGTACGTCTTCCCGTGAGGGACAGTCGTCGGATGAGATGCAGACACCGAACTCGTTCAGATAACTGTCGGCACATTCCATCCCCGGAAATTCGAACCACAAATAGGCACAGTGGTCCTCTCCAGAGGGGACGCTGTAGACATTGGGCATCTGTTCACCTCTCTCGTATTCGTTATGGCCCACCATCACCGATCCGTCGGCAGTGGCTCCGGCACCGGCGATGATGCCGAAACAATCCATCTGGGCGGAAGCTGATACACTGCACCAGAACAATGTCAGAACAACGGATAGTTTTTTCATATATTTCGTTTTTATGATTTCACTTGCGGTACTGTGAGAAGTACATCATCCCCGCTGTGCAAATGTAACTAATTATGGTTCTCCTTCCGTATGGGGAAGCCTGAATTGATTACTGTTTTACAGATATTGAAAATTCCGAGTAATTCTTACCTTTGAGGACAGTTATTGTATCAGGATTCCGATATGAAGTATTCAATGATTCCGGCAGTTGCGGTCATAATGATTCTGACTGTGACAGCGATACCTACATCAGGAGGCCCCGGCCAGGGACATCCCGGCTCAACATCCGCTTCTGCGGAGAAAACCTGCCATGAATCAGACACGGCCATAATCATCCGCGGACGTGAAGTTCTGTGGGATGACTGCCTTACCGGAGAGACTTCAGCTCAGAAGATACTCCACCATCCATGGTACAAATCCCCGGTCATCACATTGGACAAGCCCTGGGAGGGTGACGGATGCGGATATTTCAATGTCATCTTCGATGAGAGCTCCGCCACCTGGTTCATGTATTACACCGCACTCGAGATGTTCAAGCCCGACGGCAGGTTCACACCCGCAAGTGACATCCACGCTTGTGTGCTGGTCAGCAGCGACGGAATCAGCTGGACCAGACCGGAAGCAGGCATCGTGGCATTCGGAGGTTCCCGTTCGAACAACATCATCGCCGGAGTGGAGAATCTCCCAGGTCTGACGGGACTGGACAATTTCCATGTCATGCTGGACCCAAACCCCTCCCCCGCAGTTCCCGAGCGTTTCAAGGCAGTGATGCGGTACGATTCGGTTAAGCCTGACGGCAATAAGGAACGCCGTCTGGCCTCGCTGGTCAGTGATGACGGTATCCACTTCCGTCTGCTGGGCACCGTGACCGGTGAAGGCTACTTCGACACGCTGAATACCATCATGTGGCTTCCCGCGACCGGACGCTATGTCTGCTTCATCCGCTCCTTCCATCAGAAGGGGACCTTCAAGGAGTACGAAGGCAGGGAAAAGGACGGAAGTCTGAATGATTTCGTCCGTGACATAAGGGTTCTGTACTCCGATGACTTCATTCATTGGACATCGCCCCGGCGCATAACTTTTGACAGTCCGAACGACTACGCCCTCTACACGAACGGTGTGTCCGTATACCCGTATGCTCCACATATATTGGTCGGATTTCCCACCAGATATGTCGAGCGGGAGCAGTGGAATGACAGTTTCGAACAGTTATGCGGCAGAGAGAAACGCCTCTCGAGGATGGAGTACGAAAAACGTTTCGGACTGGCCGTGACGGACTGCCTGTTCATGTGCTCCCGTGACGGTCTTTCCTGGCACAGGGAGGACGAAGCCTTCCTCCGTCCCGGGCCGGAGTACCCGAACAACTGGGTATATGGCTCCTGCTATCCCTGCGTCGGGATGGTGGAGGCCCCGTCGGAGATTCCGGGCGGAGATCCGATTCTCAACATGTTCGTCTACCGGAACCACTGGACGGGGGAGCCGACAGTCCTCGAACGCTACGCCATCAGGAAAGACGGATTCGTATCCCTGCATGCCGGAGCAGAAGAGAAATACCTGTTGACCAAGCCGTTCATCTTCACCGGAAGCCATCTCAAACTGAATTTCTCCACTTCCGCCGCAGGCTATGTCCGTGTCACCCTGATAAGGGAGGACGGAGAGACGGCCCGTTCCTGCGGACTGTTCGGCGACAGGACAGACCGTACGGTGAACTTCGACAGGCCCCTGGAGGAATTCGCCGGCAGGAAAGTCCGGATGCGTTTTGAACTTTCAGATGCCGACATCTATGCTTTTGAATTCACTGAATGATATGAAACTGAATTTTCTGTTTTTGCACTGCATTGGCAGCAGTCCTTATATCCTGCGGAGACGGGACAGTAAAGACATACAGAGTAAAAGGCAGCAGGGGAGCCGACATCCAGGCACAGATAGACAAGGCTTTCGCCAGGGGTGGCGGCCGGGTCATAGTACCTGAAGGTGAATATCAAGTCGCCTCCATACAGCTCAGGAGCGATGTCGACCTTCATCTCGAAGATGGGGCCGTCCTGCTCGGCAGCACCCGTAGTGATGATTATGACAGTTTTCCCCAGGATGTCTGCTCCATCAATCCTGAAAAGTCGACCAAGGTTCTTCTCTATGCCTATGACTCCGAAAACATCTCCCTCACCGGTGCCGGAATGATAGACGGAAGAGGTCCTTCCTTTTTCGAGATAGATCCGAACCGTGAGGGGACCTACCCGAAGCCGCCGGTCGAGCGCCCTCTGATGGTGAAATTCGTACGCTGCAGCGGTGTCCGTCTGGAGGGCGTCACACTTAAGGATTCACCCTGCTGGACTGTCATGCTCAGACTGTGTGAGAATATCGACATCAATGGCATCACCATAACGGCGGACCAGAAGATGATAAACAATGACGGCATTGATTTCGACGGCTGCCGTCACGCGAGGGTAAGCAATTCCACCTTCAAGACCTGTGACGACTGTCTGGTTCTGAGAGCCATCAAGGAATACCCGGGACAGGAGGTGATCTGCGAAGACATCACAGCCACCGGCTGTGACCTGAACTCCGCCTGCCAGACGATACGTCTGGGATGCCCCTCCGACGGCATAATCCGGAATGCCGCATTCACCGACATACGCGCTCAAGGTCATAACGGCATCTTCGCCGATTTCCCCGCCCGCTACCTTTCGGGAGATGACACCGGCTCGGTCGACATCAGCGGTATCCTCTTTGACGGCTACACCGGTGAATTCTATGGAAGTGCCCTGCAGATAGTCTCCGAGCCGGGAGTCACGACACATAATGTCGATGGATTCATCTTCCGGAACATCGATGTCAAAAGCCGCCGTCCCCTCCGTTTCATCGGAAATGCCGGCCACGAAATCGGAAGTGTGATTCTAGAAAACTTCAAAGCCGATATCAGCACCGGAGGTGAGCCCTGCCAGGTGCGCGGATGCACCGGACTGGAATTCAGAAACGTCACCCTCAACGGTCAGAAAAACCCCGACGGCATCATATCCGGCGCCCCGGGCTCCGACGCCGCACTTGGAAATATAGTGTCCGACTCCTGGGAGAGACGGAAATAGAGGAATCAATCTCTCTCCGGTGTGGTCCTTGGGCTCACCTGCAAAACCATGGATTTGACTATCCGATTATTTTGCATACTCGATATATGAAGAAGAATCAACAGAAGCATTGATGATACGGCTTCCGTCGCTTTTGTAACGATACCTCGATTCGAATAGCAGCAGCAAAGTCTTATATGCGTGATGGGCCTCAGAGAAAGGCGGAGCCGCGGGGTATCAGAGGGGCGGAGCCCCTCGGCATTAACGTACCGGCCGCAGAGCGGGCGGTATCTCCACAAAAAAGAGAGGCATAAATGCCTCTCTTTTTTGTGGAGATGGGCGGACT
>DCIQ01000126.1:0-3363 GCA_002317435.1 Bacteroidales bacterium UBA1722
ATAGCAAGAACAACTGTACTTTGACAGACAGGGTGACCGCAGATATCGGCCACCCTGTCTTTATTTACATATATGGTGGTTTGCCGTATTTGTATTAATTTTACTACGGATTTCATTACATACCGACATGAGAAAAACAACTGTTATCATCGCCTTGCTCCTCTATGCGGCAAGCCTGCACGCCACCACCCCGCTCTGGCTCAGAGATGCCAGAATCTCACCTGACGGATCCGCCATAGCATTCTGCTACAAGGGGGACATCTGGACTGTGCCTTCGGGAGGCGGCACAGCCTTCAGACTCACTACCCTCCCCTCTTTCGAAAGTTCCCCGATCTGGAGTCCCGACGGAAAACAGATAGCGTTTTCAAGCGACCGGTTCGGGAACAACGACATCTTCGTGATGAGTGCATCGGGCGGCAGCGCGACGAGACTGACCTATAATTCCACGGCAGAAACACCTGTCTGCTTCACCCCCGACGGAAAGCAAATCTATTTCAACGCTCTTATCCAGGACCCTGCACAAAGTGCGATGTTTCCCTATGCACGTATGCAGGAACTCTATTCCGTCCCGACGGCCGGAGGCAAAACCATCCAGATACTGGCTACTCCGGCAGAGAAAATCTCTTTCAGTCCCGACGGCAGCTTTTTCTTATATCAGGACAGGAAGGGTGGCGAAAACGAGTGGCGCAAGCATCACATTTCTTCTGTCACACGTGATATCTGGAGATATGACATACGGTCAGGAAAGCATACCAACCTCACTGACCGTCCGGGCGAAGACCGCGATCCGGTCATCTCCGCCGACGGAAAGACCGTATTCTTCATCAGTGAACCTGCCGCCACCAGAGACGGACGTCCGGTCCCGGAAGGATGGCAGTCCAGCCTGAACGTGTTTTCATTCCAAATCGACAAGCCCGGCGAACTGACGGAAGTCAGCCATTTCACCACTCACCCGGTCCGCTTCCTGAGCATCGGAAAAGACCTTCTCTGCTATACTTGGAATGGGGAGATATATACCCAATATCCGGGTAAGGAGCCCGTAAAAGTCAATATAGATCTCAGCATGGACGAAGAGAATTTCCCGGAGACCATCACCCGCACCAGCGGTGCCGAATATGCAAATGTAAGCCTTGACGGCAAGCAGATAGCTTTTTCCATCCGCGGAGACGTATTTGTCACCTCGGTCGAATACGGCACCACCAAGCAGATCACGAACACGACATCCGCCGATTATGATCCCGTTTTCGGTCATGATAACAGAACCATAGTCTATACCTCGGACCGTGACGGCATCAGACAGCTCTACCGGGCGAAAATCACCCGCAAGGAAGATCCGGACTTCCCCAATGCCACTCTCATAGATGAATCCCCCATCTTCCGGGACCTTCACGTCGACCGTTCGGATGCCAAATTCTCTCCCGACGGAAAAGAAATCGCATTCATAGAAGACCGGACCAGACTTATGGTGGGGAACATCGAAACCGGTGCCGTCCGTCAGATTACGGACGGCAGTGCATGGTTCGACCGGGGAGACTCGTTCTCGTATATGTGGAGTCCCGATGGAAAGTGGTTCACACTGACATACGTGCCCAACGGACATGAACCATATTCCGACATCGGTATCGTAAGTGCCCGAGGCGGTGAGATCACCAATATCACAGGCAGCGGATACACAAGTTCCCATCCCAAATTCGCCCTCGACGGAAACGTGATCCTGTTCAGAAGTGAGCGTTTCGGTATGCGCTCACACGCTTCCTGGGGCTCCCAGGACGACGTATTCGCATGCTTCCTGAATCAGGACACATACGACCGATACCGCCTCTCCAAAGAGGATTACGAACTTATGAAGGAAGCCGAAAAAAGCGGGAAAAAGGCCGCGGAGACCAAGAAAGGCGGAAAGAAAAATGACGGAAAAGACGATGGAAAGGCCGAAGCGGACATAACTCCAGTCAAAGTGGAGCTTGACGGCATACAGGAACGCATCGTCCGTCTGACTACCCACAGCAGCCATCTCGGGGACTATATCCTTTCAAAAGACGGAGAAGATCTCTACTATCTGGCATCCTTTGAAAAAGGATACGATTTGTGGAAGACGAACCTCCGCAAGCATGACGACCAGATAGTCACAAAAGATGCAGGCAGCGGACTCTTCATGACAGACGAAAAGGGAGAGACCATTTTCCTCCTCGGACGCTCATTCGGCAAACTTGACGGAAAGAGTTTCAAACCGATTAAATTCTCGGCGGAGTTACATGTCGACCATGCGGCGGAGCGGGAATATATGTTCGATTACGTCTATCGCGAAGAAAAGGAACGGTTCTACAATCAGGATATGCATGGAGTGGACTGGGATGCATATACGGCCGCATACCGCCGTTTTCTCCCCCATATCGGCAACAATTACGATTTCGCCGTCCTCCTCAGCGAGTGGCTCGGAGAACTCAACGTGTCCCACACCGGAGCGACCTACCGTCCCGAGCTCAAATCGGAAGCCACGGCTTCCCTGGGGCTGTTCTATGACCTCACCTATACCGGTGACGGTCTGAAAATAACCGAAGTGCTCCGGAACGGTCCGTTCGACTTCGAACGCTATGATATCGAAAAAGGCGATATCGTCACCGGCATCGACGGAAAAGATATCACCGCAAGCGAAGACATCAGTCTTCTGCTCAGAGGAAAATCCGGCAGAAAAACCCTCGTCAGCGTGAAGGGGAAAGGTGATATGGTGGTCATCCCCATCACTCAGAGCGCTTTCAATGACCTTCTCTATAAGAGATGGGTAAAACAGCGGGCCGCGGATGTAGAAAAATGGTCGGGCGGCCGCCTCGGATATGTCCACATCAAATCGATGAACGATGCATCATACCGCGACATCTACAGCGATATCCTGGGCAAGTATAACAAATGCGAAGGAATCGTCATCGACACCCGCTTCAATGGAGGCGGACGTCTGCACGAAGACATAGAGATTCTGTTCAGCGGAGAAAAATACCTCACCCAGGTAATTCGTGGCAGGGAGGTATGCGATATGCCCAGCCGCCGTTATAACCGTCCCAGCATCATGGTGCAGGGAGAAGCGAATTACAGCAATGCACACGGGACACCGTGGGTTTACAGACATCGGAATCTGGGCCGGCTTGTAGGCGCACCGGTTCCGGGGACCATGACCAGTGTCAACTGGGTGAAACTGCAGGACCAGACCATCACCTTCGGCATTCCCGTCACGGGATACCGCACGCAGGAAGGGTATTATCTCGAAGACTGTCAGCTGGAACCGGACATCCACGTTCTCAACGCGCCCGAGACTGTAGTCAAAGGAGAGGACACCCAGCTCCGCACTGCAGTGACGGAACTTCTGAAAGA
>DCIQ01000126.1:3551-9635 GCA_002317435.1 Bacteroidales bacterium UBA1722
ACCCCGCTACGGGAGAAAGTATCCCGATGTCTGTGACCGAAGTGTCCGACCCCTCCTTTTTATGTTATGCGCCCGAATACGGAACCGTTTATGCCGTCACCGAACAATCCGGAGACGGTGCCGCCGTCTCCTCCTTTTCCTTCGACCCTTCAGACGGTTCACTGACTCTGAAGAACCGGCGGCCCGCCCGTGGTGCGGACCCCTGCCACGTAACGTGCATCGGAAAGGATGTGGCAGTGGCCAACTACTCATCCGGAGCACTCTCCGTCTTTCCCGTCAGGGAAGACGGCACTATGGGAGAAGCGACTCTCCTGGAGTTTTTCGAAAGCGGACCGGATTCCCTCCGTCAGAATTCATCCCATATCCATTTTTCAGGAATCTCACCGGACGGTGATTTCCTTTTCGTGACGGATCTGGGCGGAGACTTTCTCTACCGCTTCCCTGTTTGCGACGGGAGAATCACCGATTATAAACCCGCCAGAATCAAGATGGCATCAGGCTCCGGGCCACGCCATTTCACATTCTCCGGTGACGGACGCTTCCTGTACGTACTCGGAGAAATAGGCGGAGATGTCTCTGTATTCAGTTACAACGATGGCGACCTGATACCGGTTCAGGAGATAGAGGCCGACTCACTGCACGCCGAAGGAAGTGCGGACATTCATATCTCACCCGATGAACGATTCCTCTATACAAGCCACAGACTGAAAGGAGACGGCATAGCCATTTTCAGCAGGAATCCAGAGACAGGAATCCTGACCCGTGCAGGATATCAGCCCACGGCATCGCATCCGAGGAACTTCTCCATAACTTCTGACGGACACCTTCTGCTGGCCGCCTGCCGCGACGGTGACGTCATACAGGTATTCGTCCGCGACAGCGATACCGGTCTTCTGAAGGATACACATCACGACATACGCATCCCCCATCCGGTATGTATAGTGCCGGTTCAATGAGGCATTTTGTCACAGAAAAATCAAAGATCATGAAAACCAAAACACTGCTTTTCTTTATAATCGCAGCCGGCGTCCTGCCCTACGGGTGCGGATCCGCAAATTCCACCGACACATCAGATGAGAGAAGTGTCCAGGAAATAATGTTCGATGACGGAAATTACGCCATGTTCATCCACTTCGGCCTCTATTCGAAACTGGAGGGAGAATGGAAAGGCAAGACATATTATGGAAATGCCGAATGGATCATGAATGAGAATCAGGCCGGGATTCCTGCGGAAGAGTATATGGCGGAAGCCGCCACATTCGACCCCGACGAATTCGATGCCGAGGAGATAGTCTCCATAGCGAAAGATGCCGGCATGAAGTACATCATCATCACCAGCAAGCATCACGAAGGCTTCGCCATGTTCGATTCTGACGTATGTGATTTCAATATAGCGGATGCCACCCCCTTTCATCGTGACGTAATCGGAGAACTCGCCGACGCCTGCCGTCGGAACGGTCTGGGAATAGGATTCTACTATTCACAATTCCAGGACTGGACGGCTCCGGGAGGCGGGTGCTCGGAAGTGGATACGGATGCAGAAGGTCATAAGGTCAGCTTCGATGACTATTTCTATGGGAAATGCCTTCCTCAGGTAGAAGAACTCACCACAAAATACGGAGAATTGGAACTCATCTGGTTCGACACCCCCGGAGATATGAGCGAAAAACACTCCAGGGAATTGTACGAAGCAGTAAAGAAAAACCAGCCGGATGCCCTTATCTCCAGCAGAATCGGAAATGGTATCGGAGATTATGAAACCATGGGAGATATGGAAGTTCCGCTATTGAATATAGAAGGGCGCTGGGAAGGAATCGACGTGACTCAGGTAGGATGGGGATACTCAAAACTGGATAACAAGTGGAAAACATCCGAATATATACTCAAGACACTCATATCCATCATCGCCCGCGGAGGTACTTTTATGCTGAATGTAGGACCGGACTCCCACGGGCGCATAGCGGAACAGGCTGCAGATGCCCTCCGATGTGCCGGAGAATGGGTACACAGATATCCGGAAGTTATTTATGGTGCAGGAGCATCCCCTTGGGGACGCGCATTGCCCTGGGGCGATGCAGTCACCAACGACGGAAAATTGTATCTGGTGGTGTTTGACTGGCCTGCTGACGGAGTGTTATGGCTGCCCGGGCTCAAAAACGACATCAAGAGTGCCAGGCTATATGGGGGGAAGAAACTGAAATTCTTCTCAGACGGAGAATGGACAGGACTCCGACTCCCCGCCGGTGCGCCGGAAAAGGTCGCTTCCGTTATCGAAATAACGGTTGAAGACCCTGTCGATGTGGAGCGTAAAAACTATGTCGATCCTCAGACCGTCACCACACTTCCCGTTCTTCTGGCTGACATCCGGAATGCTGAACTGAGGAAGAGCCAATGGATGGAAGCGTTCGGAGAATGGAAATTCAAGGATAATGTATATAAGATTACCGGAGACACACGTCTGACCTGGACAGTCGATGTAAAAGAACCGGGATTCTATGAGATAGCCTCCGAATATACCGGTGCAGGCAGCTACGAACTGGCAGTGGAAATCGATGGAAAAGATGCCGTCCGGTTCAGTCTCACATCGGGAAACCGATATGAACTGTTCCCGATCGGATGGGCACGTATCACAGAACCGGGTCCACATGACATCACCCTGAAAGTCCTCAGCGGGGACTTTGAAAACTTGAGCATAAGTTCACTCAGTCTGACTCCGGTCAGTTGAAATGAGAGACCTTACAGGCACCTTTCCCGGAATGGAGAAACGGACCGGATATGAGTAAAAGTCTCCGATTATTGGTAATCCGATGTATTATGCCTAACTTTGAAAGCGTTCCGTACTATTCTATCATCAATAGTTCACTTTATTTACTAATAAATTACAAACCAACAGAATGAACAAATCTACTTTTAAAAACAGACTGCTGGCACTGACAGCACTGTTCACATTCTCGCTGTGTGCTCCGCATATTCTGCCGGATACCGGTTTCGGTATGGCTTATGCGCAGACTCAGACAGTACAAGGTGTCGTCAAGGACTCTCATGGAGAGCCTCTTATCGGAGCAGGAATTCTCGTCAAGGGCAGCTCTGATGGTACCGTCACTGATGCCGACGGTAAATTCTCCATGGCCGCCCAGGCAGGCCAGATATTGGAAATCAGCTATATCGGATTCGTAACTAAAGAAGTCAAGGTGGATGGAAAATTCATCGACATCGTTCTTGAAGAAGACAACAGTCTCCTCGACGAAGTGGTGGTTATCGGATACGGCACATTGGCCCGTAAGGATATCTCATCATCCATCTCTACCGTAAGTTCCAAGGATTTCAACAGCGGTTCCTACACCAGTCCCGCACAGCTTCTCCAGGGTAAGGTGGCCGGTCTGACAGTTACCCAGAACGGGGACCCCAACGGGGGTGGATCCATCTCCCTGCGCGGTGCATCTTCACTCCGTGAAGGAAGCGCCATGGAGCCTTACTATATCATCGACGGTATTCCCGGCGTCAGCCTCTCTCTTGTCTCGCCCGACGATATCGAGACTATCGACGTACTGCGTGATGCAAGTGCCACCGCCATCTATGGTTCCAAGGCGGCGAACGGTGTAATCATCGTCACTACCAAGAAGGGCAGCCGCGAAGGCAAAGTGGCTGTAAACTACAGCGGCTATGCATCCTGGGACAAGGCCATCAAGCAACTTGACGTAATGACGGCCGATGAACTCCGTGAATATGCCAGGACCAATAACTTCACCCTTCCGAATGATTTGGGAGCAAACACCAACTGGCAGGACGAAGTTCTCCGTACAGGTTTCGGACAGAATCACAATGTATCTGTCTCCGGAGGCGGATCCAAGGCTCAGTACAGTGCCAGTCTCAACTATTATAAGAAGGATGGCGTCGTCAAGACTTCGGGGACCGAGAGACTGACGGCCAGATCCTTCGTTCAGGCCAAGGCTTTCAATGACCGTCTGGAAGTATCTGCCAGCATCAACGCCAGTATCCATGACAACAACTGGTTCGTAACCGATGGAGGCAGTTCCGAAAGTCCGTTGTTCTCAATGTATTCATTTTCACCCCTCTGTCCGGTTAAAAATGATGACGGGACATGGTATGACGGGACAGGTGTCGTGTCGCAGAACTTCAACCCCATGTCCACACTGTATGAAAATACAAGTCACAGCAAGTCCAAGACCATCCAAGGTACAGGAAAAGTAGCTTTCACCATCATCGACGGGCTGGTCGTGAATCTTACAGGTTCATATCAGAACAACCAGTATCTGTATGATATGTACGGGACCCATGATTCCCAGCTCACAAACGCTGCTTCCAAGAACGGACTTGCTTCCAGAAGCGAGAATGAAAGTACCAAGAAACAATTGGAAACTTATATCACTTATGACAAGTTGTTCAAGAACAACCATAAACTCGGAGTGATGGCCGGCTATTCCTGGGAACAGAACGATGACGGTGGCGGATTCGGGCTATCCGCATACAACTTCTATGACGATACCACCACATGGTATAATTTCAATCTAGCCAACTCATTCAATGTCAATGACATCTATTCCAATCAGCTTTCTACGCTGAGAATGATTTCATTCTACGGACGTGTCAATTACTCTTATGACAGCCGTTATATTTTCCAGGCCACTGTCCGTCGTGACGGTTCCTCAGCCTTCGGAACCAACAACCGATGGGGTACATTCCCTTCCGCATCAGCAGCATGGCGTATCATCCAGGAACCCTGGATGAAGAACCAGAAAGCTTTCTCTGACCTTAAATTACGTGTAGGTTATGGTGTGAGCGGTAACTCTCTCGGGTTCGATGCTTTCATAGCACGTGAGACCTACGGTCCTTCAATCTGGTTCGACTATACCGATGCACAGGGACAGACAGCACGCTACCGTACCATCGTCGCCACCAACAATGCCAACCCTGACCTCAAATGGGAACGCACTGCTATGCTGAACATCGGTCTCGACTTCGGATTCTTCGACAACAGACTCACAGGTACCGTTGAATTCTACAACAAAGAGACTTCAGACCTGATTTACTGGTATAAGGTATCGACCAACCGCTATCCTTATGACACTATGACTGCAAATGTCGGCAATATCAACAACAAGGGTGTTGAAGTCACCGTCAAGGGCACTCCCGTACAGAGAAAAAACTTCTCATGGAATACATCCGTAGTCCTGTCACATAACAAGAATAATGTGACCAAGATGAGTAACGAGACCTATTCCACCAATTATATCAATATGGCGTATCCCGGTGTCGGAGGTTTCTCAAGCCAATGCGTGATGCGTCTTAAGGAAGGCGAGCCCATAGGAACGTTCTATGTTTACGAATGGGCCGGATATAATGAAGCCGGTATCTCCCAGTACAATGATTATGACGACAAAGGAAACCTCATAGGAACCACCATATCCCCCGGGGAAGAGGATCGTGTGAAAAAGGGATGTGCACAGCCTAAGCTGACCCTCGGATGGGATAACACTTTCCGCTACAAGGGATGGAGTCTCACTGCCTTCTTCCAGGGAACATTCGGAAACGATGTCTATAACTGTACCCGGAACTATTTCAGCAACGTAACTCTCGCCGCCATAGGTAAGAATGCTCTCGCCAGCATTATGACGGAACAGAAATACACGGACTCGAATGCCCAGTGTCCCTCGGACAGATACCTCGAAAAAGGAGATTTCTTCCGTCTGGCCAACCTCCAGCTCTCCTATCAGTTCGGAAAACTTGGCAACTGGCTCAACGGTCTCCAGCTCTATATCACCGGAAACAACATCTTCACCATTACCAACTATTCCGGTACCGATCCTGAAGTATACCTCGGTGGACTCACCCCCGGTATGGACAATCAGGAAACCCGTTATCCGCTTACCCGTTCAATTCTGCTTGGTGCCAAGATCAACTTCTAAATGAATCATATAATGAAAAATAGAATACTTTGCCTGTCTGCCATAGCGACTCTTTTCCTTGGCAGCTGTACCGACCTTGACGTCGAAATCAAATCAAAATATACTTCTTTCCCGGATAACCCCATCGCCATGGACGCCATCGCATCGGGATGCTATA
>DCIQ01000017.1:0-6688 GCA_002317435.1 Bacteroidales bacterium UBA1722
TCACAGGCTCTTCGTATGCATTCCTCCCATTCCGGTTTCACCAGATCGCCGTGTCCCTGAAGACGCAGGAGGTCGAAGCACTGCAGGGAGAAGTAGATGGTCATCCCGGTACGGCGGATCAGAGATACGTCCCGCTTTCCCTGCTCACACATATCGAAATCATCACCGAACAGTTCACCCCGCTTCAACATGGCGTAGAAGAGTCCCGATTCTCCCTGCATGTACACGATGGAGTCGAATGTGCGGCAGACACGCCGGAGAATCTCCTCATAATCGGGATGAGGATTCGAAAGCTGCACAAGGGTAAGTGCCGGGGGACCGTTCCAGGCCAACCCCAGATGAGCGAAACGATGGTCGGAGTGCGGATAATTGCTGTCATAGCCGAAATTATCATCTTCATACCACTTGTTCACGAAATGGTGGGCGAAAATGGTCGAACGGATACTGCTGAAAGGTTCCAGATTACGGTATTCGTTCTGGCCGGAAAGGTCCTTTCGTATAGTGAGGAACTTGTCAAAATAATCCGTAAGGTCTGCACAGGGGAAGTCATAGACACGGAAATGCATCTTGATCTTATCGCCTGTTTTCAGGGCTGTTCCGTGGTCCTCGCCGGGATGGTCGGCATTACACATGGTATAGCGATGTTCACGGACTCCGGGAGAAGACAGCCGGATGGTCAGGCGCCCTTGAGCCGGATACTCATTGATGAAAAAAGCATCATTATCCCTGCTTCCGTCCTCATCGGTAAGGATGAAAAAGCCCCTTTTCGAATGTCTGTCATAAAATCCGGCCAAAGGGGTGGCACAGCTGTTGGTTTTGAAATCGACATACGAGTCGCTGCCGTCTGAGGCCAGATGCGGAATGTTGGTGGTGGTCAGAGGCATATCCAGTGGACGGTCCTTTTCATCATAAATGAACGGTGGATAGCCTATCGGCAGAATCCGGAAACGATTTCCGTTATAGAGATGACACGGAGCGAAAACATAGTTGTCAGTACACCAGTCATCAAACTCAAACAGTACCGCAGCTCCCCCGGAGGACATTTCCCCCTGCTTCAGCGAAAAAGTCACCACGAAGTCTTCTGTCGCATCATCCATGTGATTCCGGTCGATATCGACAGACCAGATGCCGGCACCGTCAGCATTCAGAACGGAACCGTCGAAAACAAAAGTATGTTCCACCTTGTTCCCGTCATACGACAGGACCTGAGGTTCGAAAGGGAGTTCCCTGCATCCTGTCAGAAACATCAGAGCCGCAGCCGCCAAAAGGGAATATTTATTCATTCGATCTGTAATGTGTTTCAATGATTCTTCCTACAAAGATACTTACTTCCACTATATTTCCGGCACTTCATATGCGTACTCTACTTATAGGGTGCCTCAGACACAAAACTAGGTCACCTGGACATTTCGGGTGACCTAGAAATCGGATTTCCATAAGTTCTGACAGTCCTCATCAACCGATTATTATTGAACAGAACAATGTACATAAAAAAGAAAAGAGACAAGCCTGAGCTTGTCTCTCGTGCTCCCTCAGGGGCTCGAACCCTGGACCCCAACATTAAGAGTGTCGTGCTCTACCAACTGAGCTAAGGAAGCGTCCGTTTTGGGACTGCAAAAGTAGTGCGTTTATTTTAAATAACAAATTTTCTCACGAAAATTTTTCACTAAAAATCACTTCTTCGCCACATCCCAGCCGGAAATCACGTCACCGTAGAAATAGAACGTCACGAGGAACGTATCACCCGAGATGGAATCGGTCACTTCATAGTCCTTAGTGATGCCGTGTTCTCCGATGAACGTATATTCTCCCAGAGCCACTTCGGGAAGAACTGTCTCCGGCAGGGCCTCTCCCCTTCTGCGATGGAGCAGGGACATATCCATCCCCGACTCTATCTGGCGGATGCGCTTCTCTATCTGAGCCATCACCCCCTTGTGGGCGAACTGGTCGGTATCCGCACAAGCAGGTATCTCCACGGCGGGAAGCACACCGCCGTTCGCAGCCTTGAGGGCACGGATGCTGTCGGTATATGCACGGAACTCAGCCACCTGTTCCGGTGTCTTCATCCCCTCCACGGTGAAGATGGAAACGGCCTGTGCCCCTCCCCTGAAAGCTTCATCCATACAGGCGATTATATCATCTCCGTAAATCATGCCGCAGCCGAGAACAGTCATCTGAGCCTTGTCGCGGACATTCTCCACCGTACAGTCATACTCGAAACTGGGGTCCATGGTGTAGAAAGTATGGTAAACCATAGGGAACACTATGTCCAGATTCCACTTGCTCCAGTCCTGGCGGACCATCCTGGAGGCCATCTTCGGCGTAGGAAACGGAGAAGCCGACATCACCTTACCGTAAGAGTGGACAGTCTCGGCGAAGAGATTTGCGACTTCCGATATCTGGTCACAGCGGAACTGGCGCCAGGTGAGATCTGCAGACGGATCCTCCTGTTCACGGGGGTCATATCCGTATTTCTCCATGAATATTCTTATCATCTCGGGATGATATCCGAAATCCCACTCCGGATATTCCCGATCCTGCACGACTCCATATTTCGACCAGAGGAATGTGGGAAGCACCACATCGACAAAACGGTGATAGTCTATGGCTATCCCTTCCAGTCCCTCCACTTCACAATAGGCCTTGACCTTATCGTTCAGATACTCGCGTACCTCCGGCAGCGCGGGACAGAGAAACTTATAGTAGTCCACATAAGCGGTGGTGTCCGCCAGACTCTGCCCCAGACGGTTCACACTGAACCATTCGGGATGCTCCGCGAGCACCTTCGCACGGTCGTGTTCCAGATTCATGGTCCACAGCCAGGCGTGGACAGTGATGCCGTGGGCGTGAGCGACCGGTATCGCCACCTCATAATCTTCCGGCGTGGGGGCATTCAGCATCACCCCGTCTATACCGGCATCCTGCATCTTCTGGCAGACAGCCTCGAAGTCCATCCCGGGACGATAGTCCAGCCAAGTCCAGAAAATGGGATATTCCTTCTCCCTTGATTCTTTCTTTCCGCAGAAAACGCCTATCAGCAACGCTGAAATGACAAGCGAATACAATAAGATCTTTTTCATATCTGTTCTGTCCGATTAATTCTTCCCGTCGGCAGCAGCCTTTCTCCCCGCCTCGAAAGCGGAAATGTTGGCCTCCACCACTGCATCACCCTTCGATGCGAAGATGCTGCGGATTCCTTCTGTCATTTTGCCGGAGGCAATACCCAACAGATGGGCGCAGGCTCCCAGGAGGACGATGTTCGCCCCGCGCGGATTGCCCGCGGAGCGGGCCAAAGCATCGATATCCACCATAATGACGTTCTTCATCCCCTTCAGTTCGTTCAGGACCGCACTCTCGTCGGGGTAGTTCGGAATGTTCACGAACGGTACGGTATTGGTGACTATCCACCCCTCCTTCGACAGGTACGGAAGGTACCTGAGCGCCTCCATCGGCTCCATCGAGATTATGATGTCCGCCCCGCCGCGTGCGATGAGGTCGGAGGCTATGGGGTCGGTGCTGATGCGGAGGTTCGACTGCACGTCCCCACCCCTCTGGCTCATTCCGTGCACTTCGGCCTGCTTGATGTACATTCCTTCACCGATGGCGGCCTGTCCTATGACAGTGGCGATGGAGAGGATCCCCTGTCCTCCCACTCCCGCCAGTATGATATCCCTTTTCATTTTTTCCCGTTGTTAGATGATTTGGCCTTCGCGTGCCTTCTGGCCGTCTGTATGCATTCCCTGCGGGGGATAATCACTGACAGACCGTGATATGAAATCTCTTCTCTGATTATATTCCTGATCTCTTCCATATTCTTGGGCAGAGGAACCACCACCCGGATATGCTCCGGAGCGACCCCCACTCCCCTGCAGATGGATTCTATCCTCCCGGTACCCGCAGAATCCTGTCCGCCGGTCATGCCCGTGGTCAGATTGTCGGAGATTACGACCACGATATCCGCATTCGCATTCACGGCGTCCAGCAGCCCGGTAATGCCGGAATGGGTGAACGTGGAATCTCCGATGACGGCTATCGAAGGGTATTGTCCCACATCGGCGGCCCCCTTGGCCATAGTTATGGAAGCACCCATGTCGATAGTGGAGTTGATGGCCCTGAACGGAGGGAGCGCCCCGAGGGTATAGCAACCTATGTCACTGAACACCTTGTTTCCGGGGAATTCCTTCAGAACTTCGTTCAATGCGGTATACATGTCCCTGTGGCCGCATCCCTGGCAGAGTGCGGGAGGGCGCGGGACCACGTTCCGCGAAGGGGCGAAAGTCTCCGCGGCGGGAAGTCTGAGGGCTGCACGCACGCAGTCCGGAGTGAGTTCCCCCGTCCGCGGAAGTTCACCGCTTATTCTCCCCATTATTTTACAGCCTGACGGCAATATGCCCCTGATCTGTTCTTCGAGCAGCGGCTGACCCTCCTCGACCACGAGGACGCTCCCGCACTCCCGCGCCATACGGCGGATCAGACCCTTGGGAGCGGGGTACTGCGAGATCTTGAGGATGGGATATTTTGACGTATCTCCCAGATTCTCCCTCACATAGTTATAGCCGATACCGCAGGCGATGATGCCCATGCTGTGGTCCTCACCGTCGAAGTATCTGTTCCACGGCGAGGTCTCCCCTTCTTCCTCCATCTTCGCATAGTGTTCCAGAACCACCGGATACTGCCTCTTGGAATTCGCGGGCAGCAGAATCCAGGAGGAAGGATTTTCAGGATAGGATATGGGAGCCACCTCATCGGCTTCTTCCGATACCTCCACGACGGCACGCGAATGGGCCATCCTGGTGGTTATTCTCAGGAGAACGGTTATATGATATCTCTCGGAGAGTTCGAAACCATATTTCATCATATCGTAAGCCTCCTGCTGGGAAGACGGTTCCAGTACAGGTATGAAGGCGAACTGTCCGTAGAAACGGGAATCCTGCTCGTCCTGCGAAGAATGCATCGAAGGATCGTCTGCGGCTACCACTATCAGCCCACCGTTGGGACCCGCGATGGCAGAATTCACGAACGGGTCGGCAGCCACGTTCATCCCGACGTGTTTCATACAGACTATGGAACGCTTCCCTACATAGGACACCCCGAGGGCCGCCTCCATGGCGGTCTTTTCATTCACGCACCAGGCGGAATGAAGCTTCCTCTCCGCCGCGAGAGGGAGCGCCTGGATATATTCCGTAATCTCTGTGGAAGGAGTTCCGGGATAGGCATACACACCGGCTATCCCGGCATTCACAGCCCCGATGGCTATGGCCTCATCCCCCAAAAGTAATTTTTTGGTACTCATAACATTCAAAATATCCGCAAAAGTAGGAAAAATGCCATGACTACAATGCATAGGAAGCAATATAGTCCAGAGCTTTCCAGATAAAATAGTTGCAGGTGATGTTCGTACTGATGATGTGGGCATTTCCGTCGGGATCCGCAGTGAATTCCGTGCGGCCGTCATCATTGACCGTTATAAATCCGGTCGGACTGCAATCAAAATATTCTTCTCCCAGAATGGCGTGGAACATCGTGATTACATCCCACATATATTGACCCACATCGCCTTTCTCCCATTCGTTGTAGCGACGGTATATCTGGTATATGGGACAGTCCGGTTTCCAGGCATACTGTTCCAGAATCTCATCATGCACCGAAGGAAAGCTCATCCCTTCTTCCAAAGGAAGTATATGTATCTCTGTGGGCCAGTCATTTATCACCTTCTGCGCCAAAGGGATGTCGCCTAAAATGTTGTACTCCACCACCAGCATTTTCGGTATCCCTCTCTCGTCGTACCTGAGCGGAACGGGAGAGAAACAACCGCCCATCAATTCCAGTTTCTTCACCTTCTTCCGAATCAAATCCTTTCCGGAAAGAGGTGAATACTCGTCCGGCTCCGAGCCGATCAACAGGCCGAGATTGGTGAACATCCCCACACAGACTATCGAGATGCTGTTATCTTCAGCCTCGCTGAGCAGTTTGCGGTACAGTTTCCAGGCCGGCAATCGGTCTGAAAGAGGAATGCCCGTGGACTCGAACAGAGGCTTGCCGTCCGACTTGACGGAATCGGCCAACTGATAATAGGGTATGATTTCGAAGAACTGCTGTTCGCCTTCGACCAGTCCCAGAGGCACATTGTCCGCCCCATAATAATGCATGAACTTGTCCAGAAGCAGCTTGGCCTTCTCCATTTTCCTGCTCTGCATGACACCTTTCACCCGACAATATCCTGCATCCCGATAGGCGAACAATGCCTGCATCGCGAAGACGTCGTCCGTGCTGTTGCCCAAATCTGTATCAAAAATAATATTCGGTATCTCCTTTTCAGGAGTTTGTCCGGAATCGCTTTTTTGACATCCGGCGAATATAAGCAGCAACGCAGCTGCCATCGTCAAGTAAATACACCGTTTCATGATTTTATATTATTCAAGTTTCGCAAGTACATTCACTCAAGTTCCGCACTTGCGAAACTTGAGTCATATCATTATGCGGACAAAAGTAAAACTACTTTCTCTCTTTTCCAATTCCGGCATTTCGGTGAGATCCGATTCAGCACATGACATTTCTTCAAAATCATGAAATACCGCGGGACACACGCACGCGTTTTTTCCGGGAGTTTGACACTTAACTCTGATTGCCGGGCAAGTCCTCCCTGCCGGCCCTCCGGAGACCTGACTGACCGCTGAAGCGAAAGCCG
>DCIQ01000017.1:6782-10527 GCA_002317435.1 Bacteroidales bacterium UBA1722
TCCGTCTTTCTTCGAAAGACACGCCGCTCCGGCGGGCCGCTGAAGCGGCCTTAGCGTCTCCGTAGCAGATATTAGTCGTACAGGGAGGACCCGATAAAATAAATATGCCTGATGAGAATTTTGTTTAATTTTGCCAAGAGGAACTGCACTTATGAAGAGAACTGAAACATATGGGGCTAAGCCGTTCATTAAATGGGTCGGAGGGAAGACTCAGCTTCTCGATGATATAAGGAAATCACTACCCAAAGACCTGAAAGAGAGAGAGAATATGATTTACGTCGAGCCATTTGTAGGCGGAGGCGCAGTCTTATTTTGGATTCTTCAGGAGTATCCGAACATTACAAAAGCTGTCATTAATGACATCAACGCGGAACTTATCTGCACTTATCGCATAATCAAGAACGATGTCGGCTCATTGATATCGGAATTGTCTCGAATGCAGGCAGAATACCTGCCACTGTCCACAGATAAACGAAAAGAGTATTTCCTCGCACGACGTTCACTGTTCAACTCCAAACAGACTGCTGATATCCAGACAGCGGCTCTTTTTATTTTCCTGAACAGGACCTGCTTCAATGGTTTATATAGAGTGAATTCAAAAGGAGAATTCAACGTTCCTCACGGAAAGTATTCGAATCCGAAAATATGCGATGAGGTGACTTTGAAAGCTGATTCGGCTCTCCTCCAGAAAGTCGAAATTCTATGTGGGGACTTCGCCCAGACCGGTAAATATGCCGGCCAAAATGTGCTCTATTATTTCGACCCGCCATATCGCCCCCTCACTGAGACCTCAGCCTTCACATCATATGCCGCCGGAGGCTTTGATGACGCAGAACAGACCAGACTTCGTGATTTCTGTGACGAGATAGCCGGCAACAAGTCCATATTTGTGGCCAGCAACTCTGATCCTCTGAATGTTGACAGCGAGGATAAATTCTTTGACACCCTCTACGGGATGTTCAACATTAAGAGGGTTTCTGCTGCCAGAATGATAAACTCCAAAAGTGACGGTCGTGGAGCTATCTCAGAGATAATGATTTCAAACGTAGCCAGTGCATATTGATATGAGAAATTTCGATGAATGGCTTGCGGCATTCCGTCCGTCAATAGCCGATTACAAATACTATGTGGACTTTGAGAAGGTCTTCACGAATGTAGAAGCCATAAAAATTCCATTGAATATACTCAACTCTCTCATCGGCTCTAAAAACATTGAGAGTGAGTTTGAAGGCATACTTAAGAAATATCCTGAGACACTGGCATGTATTCCTATCCTTTTGGCAAAACGCGAATTGGACATTATGGCTATGGACCAGGAAGGACAGGTTGATTTCCGTTTCAATGAATTCAACTGCTCAATTTCAGATTACACTAAATTTATGCGTAAGACCGGTCTATTTGACCTGATGCAAAACCATATAGTCAACAACCTCGTAGACTATGTCACTGGTGTTGAAACTGGGCTTGATTCAAATGGTCGCAAAAACCGTGGCGGACATCTGATGGAGGATCTTGTTGAAAGTTTTCTTAAGAAGGCCGGGCTTGTAAAAGGTATCACGTACTTCAAAGAGATGTACATCCATGAAATTGAGTCCAAATGGGGCATTGACCTTTCCTCTATCTCAAATCAGGGAAGTGCCGAGAAACGTTTCGACTTCGTGGTAAAGGGGAAGAACGCCGTTTATGGTATAGAGACAAACTTTTATACCAGCAGCGGCTCAAAACTGAATGAAACGGCCAGAAGCTATAAGACCATCACAATGGAAACCAAAGACTTAAGACATTTCAAGTTTGTATGGTTCACCGACGGTCTGGGCTGGATAAGTGCAAGGAACAATCTGAAAGAAACGTTCGATGTACTTGAACATCTGTATTGTATTCGCGATCTTGAGAATGGAATAATCACCAAAGTCCTTATCTAAATGTTGTCACCATACTACAAATCTGCAGATAAGGACTTCACCCTCCTTAAAGGCGATTGTGTCGAACTCTTGAATTCATTTGATTTCAAGTTCGATATGATTTTTGCCGACCCGCCCTATCATCTTTCGAATGGGGGTATCAGTGTTCAGAGTGGCAGGATGGTTTCGGTCAATAAGGGGGACTGGGACAAGTCAAACGGCTATGAAGCAGATTACCAATTTGACAAGTCATGGATATCCGCCTGTCGAGAGAAATTGAAGAGTAACGGCACGATATGGATAAGTGGAACATACCATAACATCTTTTCCGTTGCAAGATGCCTCACAGAACTTGGCTTCAAGATTCTGAACTGCATCACTTGGGAAAAAACAAACCCACCTCCAAATCTTTCCTGCAAATATTTCACATATTCCGCAGAATATATTCTATGGGCCAGAAAGGAACCGAAGGTTTCTCATTATTTCAACTATGAGTTAATGAAATCCATCAACGGAGGCACGCAAATGCGTGATGTATGGAGACTTCCAGCTATCGCTCCTTGGGAAAAGTCTTGTGGGAAACACCCTACCCAGAAACCTTTGTGCGTTCTGTCCCGCATTATCCAAGCATCCACCGAACCAGGTGCGTGGATTCTGGATCCATTTACCGGCGGCAGCACCACCGGTATCGCCTCAAGCCTGTTAGATAGAAAATTCCTCGGGATTGACAGTTGTGAAAAATTTTTGGAACTGAGCAGGGCACGCCGCGAGGAATTGAACAGCATGTCGGTAAGAATGGATTATCTTGATCGTCTGCAAAAACAGGCTAAGCTTTTCGAAGATAGCGAAGTGCGTGTTCTCAACGAAAAGCATGTATATTATGGCCCTGAATTACCGTTCTAAAACTCTTGATGACGTGCGGCAAGATTCAAGACGCTCATAAAGGAACGTTGACCCTTCGCGGCATCCTTAACCCACTCCAGCAGCAGATGGAATTGATGAGCGCCTTCCGCTCGTTTCTCATTCAGGCTTAGATATTCGAGAATGACAGCAATTCCGGGAATGGGAAGGGATCCAGGAATAATTATATGACTAAAGTGTTCTCTCACATAGGTTTCTGTTCGCATTTTATAAATGCTCCTGTCATCAGGGGACGCGAAAGGTGTGCAATTAGCATAAAAATCAATGTAGTAGTCAAGCAAAGAAATAATGTCCTCGCGATAGATCTGAGCTTTGATGATTAGGTCCATTGCCCAACTTTCGTGCGGAAGAAGGAACGGTTTTGCCTGCTCTCCAGGAAGAAGAATTTTTATTTTGATGTCAAGCTCTGGATGAGGTTCTTTCCCGCCTTGAAATATTCCGATAACAAGTTCGTCTCCTATAGTATATGTCTGTATGGCGGACGTTTTAGGTCTTGCTAATTGCCAAAGTCTTTCTCCGATGTAATACTTGGGATTGTACATAATAGGACCTTTTAATCCGTCAATAACTCCGAAATGCTTATTTTGAGTGCATCGGCGATCTTCTCCATATTGCAGAGAGTTATGTTTTTTTCAGCCCTCTCTACCATGCCAATATATGTGCGATGTACACCTGCGAGTTCTGCCAAATTTTCTTGAGATAGTTTCTGGCGTTTTCGATGCTTCTGAACATTTCGCCCGAACAAAATCAGAATTGGCTCTTTGCTCATAAATTGATTCGTGTTAGAATTTTCTCTTGTTATTACAAAGGTATCAATGCCAACTATAGGCATCAACATACTATAATTAGCATTCATTAATATAGATATCTCATCATTTAAGTAAGAAAATGGTCCCTATTACTTAACCTGCATTATTCATACT
>DCIQ01000176.1 GCA_002317435.1 Bacteroidales bacterium UBA1722
TTCAAGGAACCGGTGGTATATTATCAGCAGAGCAGGGATCACAAGTATCTCGACGCCATGGAAAATGGTCTTTCCGTCATCCGCAGGACCATCGGTCTCCCTACCGGTCTGTGGGCCGGTGATGAACTGATCAATTATGGTGAGCCTTCGCGTGGCTCGGAACTCTGCACCGCAGTGGAGATGATGTTCTCGCTCGAAGAGATGGTGAAGATCACGGGCGATCTCCAGTGGGCCGACTACCTCGAGAGAGTGGCATACAACGCCCTCCCCACACAGGTCACGGATGACTGTTCCGCCCGGCAGTATTTCCAGCAGACCAACCAGATCGAATGCAGCCGCGTGGAAAGGGATTTCTCCACCCCCCACAGAAACACCGATCAGGTTTTCGGCGTTCTGAACGGATATCCCTGCTGTACCACCAACATGCACCAGGGGTGGCCCAAACTTACTCAGAATCTCTGGTACGCTACGGATGATTGCGGCATCGCCGCAATGGTATATGCCCCTTCGACCGTCACCGCCATGGTGGCCGACGGTGTCGAAGCTACGGTCAAGGAGGAGACCTTCTATCCTTTCGACGAAAATATCAGGATGACCGTAAACTTCACCGACAAGAAGGTGAAGGGTGCCTTCTTCCCCATCAAACTGAGAATACCGGGATGGTGCCGGAACGCCGTGATCAAAATCAACGGGGAGAAAGTGGAGGGCATCACCACGGCCGCAGGCAGTATGGTTCCTGTCAGAAGGAACTGGAAGCGGGGGGATGTCATCACCCTCGAACTGCCTATGGACATCACATGCAGCCGTTGGTATGACGGTGCGGCCGTCATAGAGCGCGGACCGCTCCTCTATGCCCTCAAGATGAACGAGACGTGGACCAGAAAGGAATTTGCGGAAAATGAAAGGATCACATACGGAGAATGGTATTATGAAGTCAAATCGGACTCGAAATGGAATTACTGTCTTTCAAGTTCCGATATCACTCCCGAAGGGCTGGAAAAGAAATTTTCCGTAGTACGGAACGATACTGACAGGACCCTTTATCCGTGGAATTTGGAAAATGCACCTCTGACCATCATCGCTCCCGCCAGAGAACTGTATGACTGGACAGGAGACAGAGGTTCCGTCGGACGCATCGCATATTTCACACAGCAGTACGGGAACATGGGTCCCGAAACCACCATTGAACTCATCCCCTACGGATGTACGACGCTCCGCATAGCCGAGTTCCCCGTCAGACATTAGGCAGACTCGGTGCAGCCCGAAAAGGCAGGTTATTTCATCTGACTTAATTGTATAAATGTTTGCAAAAGTCAGATTTACAAACTCTTCGCGAAGTTATGCTATTCTGAACAATATTACGCACACTCCTGTTTTGATAGCGTTTTCCCGTAACACTGAACAAATCGCGGGGTTCCACGTTTTCACCAATATTATGGACAAAAGCCTTATATATTGCAGATTGTCCACGAAATCCGCGAAAACGTGGACTCCAGGAGGTCCATGATTCCAATATGACGTGTACGATGTTTAACAGGCTGGGTGAAACTATTCATGCTTCTTGCCATCCTTGCCGACATTACTATTCCATTGGGGATACATTTTCTTTCGGGTATAGGCATCCCCAACCGCTTGTATACCCGTTTGCAAAAATTCACGTCCATATCCCGGTTTTTATGTAATTTTGAAACGTCAACTGCGATTTGCCCATAACAATAATAACAATATCATGAAGAAATTTTTATTCATCGCTGCCATGGCCGTACTGCTGATCTCCTGCGGGTCACAGCCAAAAAATCAGAAAGGATGTTCCGACTGCACGAAATCCGAATGTGGTAAATGTTGTGAATCCGCCAAATGCGAAGGAGAGTGCTCCGGCGGCTGCTCCGATTGCGCTTGCGCAGATACGCCCGACAACCAATTGTCCGCCTGCGAAAAAGAAAACGGATGGGTACTTCTCTGGGACGGAGTGAGCACCGAAGGATGGAGAGGCGCGAAACTGGACGCATTCCCCGAAAAAGGGTGGACTATCGAAGACGGTATCCTCAAGGTACTCAAGAGCGACGGCGGGGAATCCACCAACGGCGGGGATATAGTCACAGTCAGACAATACACCGATTTCATCCTCTCGGTGGATTTCAAAATCACTCCCGGGGCGAACAGCGGCATCAAGTATTTCGTTCAGACAGACCTGAACAAGGGTGAAGGTTCCGCCATCGGTTGCGAATTTCAGATTCTGGATGACGAACTCCATCCAGATGCCAAGTTGGGTGTGAACGGTAACCGGACACTTTCCTCCCTCTACGACCTCATACCTGCGAAGAAGGAAAATGCCGGATTCGACAAGAACAGTTTCAACAACGCCCGCATAGTGGTGGACGGCTCTCATGTGGAGCACTGGCTGAATGGTGTGAAAGTAGTCGAATACGAGAGGAACAACCAGATGTTCGATGCACTGGTAGCCTACAGCAAGTATAAGATATGGCCCGGCTTCGGAAACTTCGCCTCCGGCCACATCCTCCTCCAGGACCATGGTGACGAAGTCTGGTTCAAAAACATCAAAATCAAGGAGTTGAATAAGGAATAACAACGTACCGCCCGCAGAGCGGGCGGTATCTCCACAAAAAAGAGAGGCACCCGCTGACTCCGGCTTCAGCCGGACGGCGGGAGACGTGTATTTGCGGAGCAAATACGGAAGGCGAAGCCGCGGGGTATAAGAGGGGCAGGGCCCCTCGGCATTAACGTACCGCCCGCAGAGCGGGCGGTATCTCCACAAAAAAGAGAGGCATAAATGCCTCTCTTTTTTGTGGAGATGGACGGACTATAGTTAAGAAATAACCAAGTTTAACACAATATAAAAGCCATTAGTAATCAGTTATTTAAGTATATCCATTGTATAGTCTGATATCGTTGGATATTTCAAAGATTGTGTTTAATTTTGTGTGTCAAACTATTTTGAAACACAACTTAACCCACATTGCAGCTAAGTGCCCCCTCAAAAAATTTTTTCAACTCATCACCTGCCCTACAGTGCTCTGTAGCGTGGGTGATGCTTGAAATTTACATGATTTTTCCAAAAATCATCGTGCGGTGTGGCTCCCATTTTGATTTGGCAAAACGGTTGATAATCACGATTTTTGTGGTATGTTTATCAAACCGTCAAAGAAGTGGAGAAACCCTGTGGGCGATGACAGCATCATGGTACCATACGTTACGAGGATTTCAATGAAGCCGGTATCAACAAATACGTCCGCTTCCTCCGTGTCGATGAAGAATTGGAAGAGAAGACGGTCCAAAAGCAGTATAGTAATCTCAAATGGTTCCTGAATTGGGCAATCCGGAAAGGTTACTGCAGGGAAGACTTCATCAATAAACATCGCCCGAAGTTCAAGGTTCTCCAAAAGCCGGTCATCTTCCTCACGAAAGAAGAACTCCTCAAACTCTACAATTATGAGATTCCGGAAAATGGAACGAAGGTCAAACTTACTGATGCCAACGGCCACGAATACGAAAAGATAGTACAGGAAGCCGGAGCTCTTGCCAAAACACGTGACCTCTTCTGTTTCTGCGCCTTCACCAGCCTTCGCTATTCAGATATGGCAAAGGTCAAACGAACCGATATCATTGACGGCACGCTCTATGTCACCACGCAGAAAACCAATGACCGACTGCCGATTGAGCTAAATAAGTATGCTCAAGGAATCCTCGACAAATACAAGGGATATAAATTCATTAACGATCTTGCCCTTCCTGTGATTTCCAATCAGAAGATGAACAAGTATATAAAGGATTTGGGTGAGCTCTGCGGATTCAAGACACCAATCACAATCGTGTATTACCGCAAAGGCCAGCGCGTCGAAGAAACCTATCCGAAGTACGAACTCA
>DCIQ01000091.1:0-2331 GCA_002317435.1 Bacteroidales bacterium UBA1722
CCGGAGCGGCAGGATTGATGGCAGCATTGCAAATCGCCGGAAGTGGTTATTCAGTGATTCTCGCAGAGAAGGGGCCTGAACCGGGGAGAAAGATACTGATAACGGGAAAGGGCCGCTGCAATATAACGAACATGTCCGTGTGGGAGGACTTCAAGACCCATATTCATCCTGATTCCGGATTTTTGAAAAATTCTTTCTTCGCTTTTTCGAACAGGGACGTACAGAATCTGTTCGAAGAATTGGGCGTTCCCGTGACAGTAGAAAGAGGAAACAGGCTGTTCCCCACCTCAGGAAAGAGTGCCTCTGTCAGGAACGCTTTATGGAAGGCCGTACAGAGCTCTTCAGTATCGCTTATGACGGATACCGAAATTCTGGGGATATCCATAGCCAACGATACTTTCCTCTCGGTGGCGGGGAGAGAACATCAAGGCAGATACGATACTGAACATATAGTCTCGAAAGCGCTGATTCTTACCACAGGAGGACGCTCGTATCCATACACCGGAAGCAACGGCTCAGGTTATCAGCTGGCTCGGAAACTGGGTCATACGATTATCGATACGTTTCCTTCATTGACTGCACTGATGCCCAGATCCTATGATACCAGGCTCCGGGGGATACATCTGAAGAATGTTTCTCTCAGTCTTCTCATCGATGGTAATTGTGCAGATACCCGCGAAGGAGAACTGGACTTCACCAATAACGGAATCGAAGGCTCTCTCGGATATCAGTTGAGCCGCCGGGCGGTGGAAGCATTGAGGAAGGGCAGCAAAGTGGAACTTCTGCTGGATTTCAAGCCGGCTCTGGATATCGTGCAGCTCCGCGACAGAGTGGTACGGGAGTCTGCCGGCGGGAATATGCCCCTCAGACGTTTTCTCCAGAATTATCTTCCGCTTGAGATAATTCATCCGTTCATGGATGCCAATCCCGGCATCTCCATCAGTTCACTCCCCGCCAGACTTAAATGTTGGAAATTCCCCATCTGTTCATATACCGGATACGAAAGGTGTGTCGTAACAGCCGGAGGTGTCAGCCTGCGCGAAGTCTCCAGGATGACAATGGGTTCCAAGATAGTGCCGGGGCTGTTCTTCGCGGGGGAGATACTGGACCTGGACGGAGATACCGGAGGCTATAACCTTCAGATAGCCTTTTCCACAGGGGTCTCTGCAGCAAGAGGGGCAGTGAAGTTTCTCGACTCCCTTTCGGAATAGACACCGGCCGGGCTGCTGCCCTAAAGAATCGTGACTCCTGTCAGGAGAGTCTCCCCGCTGAATAATGTGATTTTGTCTTCTCTGCCTACGGCAATATGGGCGGTCAATTCGCAGGAGATGAAATCTCCGCATCTGATGGATGAATAGCGGGTGATATTCGAAATGATCTGCTCTATGACGGCGTACGGGGGATGAACGGGGGATTCTGTCACTGTCCTTCCGTTTACCGCCGCTCTCAGCCTGTGCGACGGCATACCGGATTCATTCTCTGACAGGATGGCACCATAGTCGGATATGGGACGGAATCTGAGCGGGATGATGGATGTAAAGTCCATGGCATCGGAGATGAATTCCCTATGTATGACGTCTTCGGAAAGTTCGGGATACAGCAGGATACCGTATCCGAAAGAGTCAATATATCTTCGGGCGAATCTTCTTTCTATGCTTTTCCCGGGCCTGCCGCATCTGAAGCACACGACCGGAACGAATTCCAGTCCTGTGACATAGTCTGGGATATAATATGAATCCTGGGCTCTTATGAGGGTAGAATCAGGTCTGAACCCTGAGAAAGAGTAATCGCGGCTTACAGTAAGGATATTCACTGTGATGATTAATGATAGTCCTGGAGGCTATTTCATGGAAAGCTTGATTTCGGTGAGGACCTTTTTGGTGTCCTGCGTGAAATCACCGTTCATCATCCAGGAATAGTAGCTCGGTTCCTTGGCGAGTACCTCCTTTACCGGTCTTCCTTTATGTTTCCCGAAATTGAACAGGGCCTCGCCGTTATCATCATAGATCATTCGTCCTGCATAATCGGCGAACTTGGTTTTAGTGGTGAAATCGGCGAGAAAGCGGACATCGTTCTCCAGCTGCGGATATCTGTCCAGCTGGGCCATCAGCACTTCATAGGTCGCCATGGTGTCTGCCTCTGCGGAATGGGCCTGTTCCAGGTCCTTGTCACAGTAGAAGCGGTAGGCCGCCACCAGAGTGCGCTGCTCCATTTTATGAAATATGTTCTGGACATCTACCAGTTTCCTCTTCCTGAAGTCGAAATCCACCCCTGCCCTCATGAATTCTTCGCTGAGAAGAGGAATATCGAATTTCATGGAATTGTATCCTG
>DCIQ01000091.1:2361-7734 GCA_002317435.1 Bacteroidales bacterium UBA1722
CTGGGCCAGAGATCTGGCCACCTGCTTGAAGGTGGGTTCTCCGGCCACGTCCGCATCGCTGATGCCGTGGACGGCCTGTGCCTCCGGGGAGATGGGAATGGTGGGATTTATCCTGCGCGTCTTGACTTCAGTAGTGCCGTCGGGGAATACTTTCACTGCACTTATCTCCACTATCCTGTCGGTGGCGACACTGAGCCCAGTGCTCTCGATGTCGAAGAACAGAAGGGGATTCTTCAGATTCAGCTTCATGGCGTGGAATTCCTACTGCACCCTGATGGGCATTATGAGCGAAGTGATATCCTCATCCGGATCCTGTGCTCCTGCATTCACGATAAGGGCTGCACGTCCGGCATCAGCCAATTCGAAGCAGATGGTATCATAGGTGAGCGCGCTGAGTATCTCGGAAACGAAATCGGACTTGAAACCGATATCCATGGGCTCTCCGTCATAGGTGCAGTTCAATGTCTCGTGTGAGGAGACATTGAATCCCACATCCTGGGCTGATATCGTCAGCATATTGAACGATATGGAGAATTTGATATGCATGGTAGCCTGACTGGTGCAGACCGAAACCCTCTTTACCGCATTCAGCAGTGTCACCCTGTCTATTACGAGCTTGTTCTGGTTATTTTTGGGGATTACCGAACGGTAGGCGGGATAGTTCCCTTCGATAAGGCGGCATATAAGCAGGGTGTCCTGTGTCTCGAAGAAAGCGTTCTTGGAGTCGTATGTCATTCTGACCGGTTCGTCATTCTTCTGCAGGAGGGAACGGAGAATTCCTGCAGGTCTCTTATGAAGGATAAAAGATGCATTTTCGGGTGACTTTATGTCATGTCTGGTGAAGCATACAAGTTTATGTGAATCGGATGCCACCATAGATGTACCCTGCGTGGTCATATCTATATAGATACCGTTCATCACCGGTCTCAGTTCCTCTTCGGCGGTGGCATACAAAGTGGCGTTTATGCCTGCCAGAAGAATCTCCGAGGTGATGGTATTGCTCACCGCACCCTCTTCAGGTACGCGGAGAACAGGGTAGTCTTCGGAGGGGAATACAGGAATCTGCGCTTCGCCCGAGGGCCAGGAAATGAACATGGTATGGTCATTGTCCACTGTCCTGAATTCTACGGGTATATTGGCGAATGATTTCAGCTGATCCGTCAGAATCTTGGCCGGAACTGCGATCTCCCCCTCTTCCAATACGTCATCTATAGTCAATACCGTCTTCAATGTGGTCTCAAGGTCGGCACCGGTAATCTCCAGTTCGTTACCTTTCAGGACAAACAGGAAATTCTCCAATATGGAGATAGTTGACTTGGGTGCTATCACTTTTCCGACCATCGTCAATGTGTGAAGCAATTCTGAACTCGATACAGTAAAATGCATAATCTATCTGTTGTTTTGGTTTGCCGATATCACACGGGTCTTCGTGGTGGAGATCCGATTCACAAATGTACTTATTTTTGGCATATATTTTGTCTTTGACCGGACAAAATATATCAACAAAATACACTTGGATATGAAAAGAAATCTATTAATCATCCTGACATCAGTTCTTGCAGGTGCCATTTCAGCGGTGGCGGTAGTGAGTATTTCGGATGCAGGTGCCCGGAAACCTGCTGCTACATATGAATATATCAACGGAGATTCCGCTCAGGTGAGGAATGTCACTTTTTCCGGTGAGTATCCGGATTTCACCTTCGCTGCGGAGAATGCCGTGAAAGCCGTCGTATTCGTGAAGGTGATCAAGAGGTCCGAACAGCAGGTCCCCAATGACCTGTTCGAATATTTCTTCGGTTTCGGAGGCGGGCAGGGTGCCCCCAGGGAGCAGGTAGGAAGCGGTTCCGGTGTAATCATCAGGGAAGACGGATATATAGTCACGAATAACCATGTGGTGAACGGTGCATCGGAGATAGAGGTTATGACGGATGACCAGAAGACATACAAGGCGGAACTGGTCGGCACGGACCCTGTCACGGACGTGGCACTTATAAAGATCGACGGCCAGAATCTTCCCACCCTCGTTTTGGGTGACTCTGACAAACTCCGTATCGGAGAATGGGTGCTGGCCATAGGCAGCCCCTACGGACTCACCTCCACCATCACCGCCGGTATCGTCAGCGCCAAGGGACGTTCTCTGGCCGACAACCGTGAATTCAAGATAGAATCGTTCATCCAGACCGATGCGGCAGTGAATCCCGGAAACAGCGGCGGGGCTCTCGTGAACATAAAGGGTGAGCTGGTGGGTATCAATACGGCCATCTATTCCAATACCGGTTCATATGCCGGATGCTCTTTCGCCGTACCTGTCAATATGGCACGCAAGGTGGTGGAAGACCTGATGGATTACGGCTCTGTCCAGAGAGGAATGCTCGGCATATCCATGTTGAACAATTCCGAACAGCTGGCCGGGGAAAAGGGGCTGTCACTCTCCGAAGGTGTATATATAGCCGAAGTGCTCAAAGGCGGAGCGGCCAATGCCGCAGGTGTGAAGGTGGGAGACGTCCTCACTGCAGTGAATTCGGAGAAGGTGAAGAACGGTACGGCGGTTCAGGAGATAATCAACCGTTACCGTCCGGGAGACAAAGTGACGCTTACAGTGGTCAGAGGGAAGGAGAATCTTCAGATCGAAGTGACATTGATAGGAAAGGATACACAGGAACTCAACGCCTACAATATGCAGGATAAGGTGAATATCTTCGGGGCAGAGCTTGCCGCCGCACCCAAGAAGGAACTTGAAAAACTGGAACTGAAGGCAGGTGTGAAGGTTACCAAGGTGGACAAGGGTAAGATGCGTGACGCCGGCATCAAGGAAGGATTCATAATCACTTATGTAAACAACAATCCGGTATTCACCCCCGGTGACATCGCCGCCGCCGTCAAGAAGTCAAGACGTTCCATAATGCTTGAAGGGATGTATCCCGACGGAAGTCTGTATTACTACGGAGTGGGACTTGAATAGTCCTCGTCCGTATCGGGAACAGTGTGTCGTCAATTACTTTTTTGGATGATGACTTGATGTTCCTGGACAGGGTTTTGGAAAAAATATTATATTTGCGCCCTATTGTGCATACTCGTGTACAATGGGGCGCAGTATTTTGAAACCTTACCGGTATGAGACAACTGAAAATAACAAAATCAATCACCAACAGGGAAAGTGCTTCTCTGGACAAATATCTTCAGGAGATCGGTCGCGAAGAACTGATCACCGTGGAGGAAGAAGTGGAATTGGCGCAGCGTATCCGCAAAGGAGACCAGGAAGCTTTGGAGAAATTGACCAGGGCCAATCTCAGATTCGTGGTGTCCGTGGCCAAACAATACCAGAATCAGGGGCTCAGTCTTCCTGACCTTATCAACGAGGGTAACCTCGGTCTGATCAAGGCGGCTGAGAAATTTGATGAGACCAGAGGATTCAAATTCATCTCGTACGCAGTATGGTGGATCCGTCAGTCCATTCTCCAGGCCTTGGCAGAGCAGTCCAGAATCGTCCGCCTCCCCTTGAACCAGGTGGGTTCGCTGAATAAAATCAACAAGGCACTCTCCAAGTTCGAACAGGAAAACGAACGTATGCCTTCTGCCGATGAATTGGCCGATATCCTCGAAATACCGCGTGAGAAGATAGCCGATACGCTCAGGGTCTCCGGCAGGCACGTGTCCGTGGACGCTCCTTTCGTGGACGGCGAGGACAACAGTCTTCTTGATGTCCTGGTGAATAACGATTCCCCGAATGCCGACCGCGGACTGGTGAACGAATCCCTTAACAAAGAGATAGAAAGGGCACTCTCCACACTTACTGAAAGGGAAAGGGACATAGTGAAGGATTTCTTCGGAATAGGTACTCCGGAGATGACTCTTGAAGAGATAGGTGAAAAATTCGGACTGACCAGGGAAAGGGTCAGACAGATAAAGGAGAAGGCTATCAGGAGACTCCGCCACAGTAACAGAAGCAAGCTTCTGAAGAGTTATCTGGGCTGATGCCGGTGCTTCCGGAAAGGTGCTCCGGTCACCCGGATGTCTGTCGGACATTTAAAAAGAAATATCCACTTGTTCCACGAAATACAAGCATTTTTATGAAAAAGTATATTATGGCCGCCATGGCGGCCGCTGCAGTGATTATGAATCCTTCCTGTACTGAAACACAGAACAATCCCATCACAGGAGAATGGAGCACTCCTTTCCAGGTTCCGCCGTTCGACAAGATATCGATAGATGATTATGAACCTGCCATAATGCAGGGGATAGAGGAACATAAGAAGGAGATAGATGCCATCGTCAACAATCCGGACACACCTGATTTTGAAAATACCATCGCCGCACTGGATCAGGCCGGAAGCCTTCTTATGGATGCCCTGATGATTTTCGAAAATGAGTCTTCGATAAATTCATCGGATGCCCTGATGGCCATCGAGGCGCGCATCATACCGGTCGTCACTGCCCATTCGAATGAAATATCCCTGAACGAGACTCTTTTCAACAGGGTGAAATCCGTATGGGACAGCAGGGAATCCCTGAATCTGGATCCCCAGCAGTACCGTCTCCTCTACAAGACGTATAGGAGCTATGAACTTTCCGGCGCCACTCTTCCGGAGGACAAGAAAGCGGAACTGAAGAGATTGAACGGTGAAATCGCCCAGCTGCAGATGCAGTTCGGCCAGAATCTCCTGAAAGAGACTGCCGCATATACTCTGGTCATAGATGACGAGGAAGACCTCTCCGGTCTTACCGGGGACCAGATATCCGAAGCCGCCTCCAGAGCCGCTGCCCGTGGGATGGAAGGCAAATGGGTGTTCGGACTGGATAATCCTTCGGTCATACCTTTCCTTACCAATGCCGACAACAGGATTCTCAGGCAGCAGATTGAAACCGCTTATCTGAACAGGTGCAATAACGGCAATACCGAAGACAACAAGGATATCATCCGCAAACTCGCATCCCTGAGACTGGAAAAAGCCCGTCTGATGGGATATGAAAATTTCGCGCAGTATGCACTTCAGGACAGGATGGCCAAAACTCCGGAGGCTGTTTATTCCCTGCTGGATCAAGTTTGGAAACCTGCCGTGGAGGCAGCCAAAAGAGAACTTGAGGATATGAAACCGCTCGCGGCCGCCGATGGTGTGACGGAACTGGAACCTGCCGACTGGAGATATTATTTCGAGAAGGCGAAACAGGCCAAGTATGATCTCAAGGAGACTGAACTTATGCCATATTTCCAGTTCGAGAACGTTCGTGACGGTATTTTCTATGTGGCGGAAAAACTTTTCGGAATCACTTTCACCAAGGTGGAGGATATTCCTGTCCCGCATCCCGAAGCCATCGCTTTCGAATGCAAGGAGGCAGACGGTTCCCACCTGGGAATCCTCTATATGGATATGT
>DCIQ01000131.1 GCA_002317435.1 Bacteroidales bacterium UBA1722
GTCATATCGGAAAAGTATATGTAATGGGAGGAGGTATCGCCCGCTTCAATAAGGATGGAAACAAAGAATACAATTTCGCAGGAGACGGCATCGCAGTGAAGACAGTATTCGACAGTCCTCTGGATATAACCCTTTTCCCTCTGGACATCACTGAGGTAGATGCCATAATCTCCGAAGAAGATATAGAGTCCGTAGATTTCTCGGGACAGCCCGTCCTGCAGGATTTTCTCCATAAAAACTACCAGTCGAACATGAAGTATGGCGGACTGGAAGGGGCAGTATTGCACGACTGCCTGCCGGTGCTGTATCTGCAGCAGCCTTCCGCATTCTGTATGGAGGATATGCTGCTGAAAGCCGATGATACAGGTCATATAGAACGGTCGTCGGACGGCCGGACCGTACACGTGGCCGTATCCTGTCAGAAGAATCTGGTCCTGGAAAGACTGAAGGACGCCGTCCGGTAGCGGAACTCACCGGCTGTCCGCCGGCTGGTCACGGCTCGGGGAGGGAATCCCGTGTTCGGGCATAGATGTGATTAAGTGCAGGAAACTTTCCTGCACTTAGGCGTTATAGCAGGTAGTAGGTACCTATATTCAGGCGGCTCCTGTCCATCCTGACAGGAACAGACTCCTCACTGCCGCAGGATGACACGAAAAGAGAGGAGGACAAAGCGATAATCAATAATGTGTGCTTCATATCCGTTATATTTTATCTGTCATGAATTCAATTCTTCTTGTAAATATGGGAAGTTCTCCCCGGATTCTGACAATCAAAGACGGGAAAAAATTCGTAAAAACCATGGAGACGGATTAAAACAAGTGCCTCCGATGTGCACGACCCCCGTCCAGGGACACTTCTGAGAAGGGGTACTGCACATTACCCCCACTGTAAACCCCTCCGATGTGCACGACCCCCGCCCAGAGACCCTTCTGAGAAGGGGTGTTGCACATCGCTCCCCCTTTCAGTTTCCCGGATTTTTACTGTTTTTACATCATCTTATGCTGGATATGAAGATATCGGGAAAAAAGACAATAAGTGCACTCAAGTTTCGCAAGTGCGAAACTTGAATATTTTGATTTGGCGAAACGGTTGACAATCACGATTTGCGGTTCTCGATTCCTCCTTCAGTGAGGTCAGAATGTCCGACGTGATGATGGAGCGCCTGAGCAGTTCGGACTGGATGTTCTTCGGAATGAAGACCTTCCTCGAACTGAACGAATCGTTCCCGTCACTTCTGGATGAGGACAGAAACAGAATGCCGTTTGAACTGTTTCTGAACGATGTTCAAAGCATTGAAGCACCTGCAACATTATAGGACTTCGTGCCGCGTAGCGGCATGGAGTCCTGTTGTATGTTTGTACTCCGTCAATTTCACATGTTTTTATGTACCGACGCATAATGGATTGGCCCTAGGACATGACGGTTTCAGAGATGACAAAGAGATTCTCATGTGTGAGACCGGATTTTCTGAGGCGGCCGCCGGCAAGTTGATATGCCCGTTTTTCGTGCAAAAATTCCACATTTTGGGAATTATTTATATATTTGCACATGGTTATTCAAGTGTGCGGATAAGGAATGGTTGTTGAGTTTTCGGATAAGGACCTTGAGGAATTGATCAATACCGGTCACAACAATAGATATAAGAAGTACTCTAAGGACAAGAAGTTTATGGAGGGATTGGCCAGGAAGTACAAGATTATGCAGATTGTTCCTGTTGCCGGCGAACTTAGACCGTATAGTTTTTTGCATTATGAGAAGCTGGCGAATAATGTATATCTCAGTTCGGTCCGGCCGGTCAATAATAGGGTTGAGCGAGTTCTGTTCAAAGAAATCGATGGAGGTATTGAGATATTGACAGTTGAATTAAATAATGACCACTATGGCAACAAGAAATGAAGCTCCCGCTATGATGGCTGTTCATCCGGGCAGTATACTTAAAGAAGAGTTGAAAGAACGTGGTATTTCCCAGAAAAATTTTGCAAAGTATATTGAGATGCAGCCATCTCATTTGAGTGAAATCATCAAAGGAAAGCGTTCAGTTACCAAACCGGTGGCAGATAAGCTGGAGGATGTCCTTGGAATCCCCTCGATCGACTGGGTGAACCTTCAGACAAGGTATGACTATGATACACAGAAGAATGAAGAAAGACTGATATCAGAAACTGCTGCCTATGAAGAATATCGGGACTACTCACAAATCTTTGATGTCAAAACACTGATTGACAGAGTCGGATTCTCATCAGTGTTGTATTCGGATATTATTTCATTCCTGAAGCAGACATTCAAGCTTCCGGAACCGGCCAGACTGTCTGTTCAAACCACCGGTTTCTTCAAGAAGTCCGCGAAGGTAGGTAAAGATCCGCGGATGATTATGACGTGGATGCTTTTGTCAAGGCAATTTGCCTATTCGAGTAATCTGAAGAATGTCTATCAGTATAATCGGATAGGCGAGTTGATTCCTCAAATCAGTTTGATTCTTCATGAGAACAGTAATACAATAGATAGACTCACTGATAAGTTTGCGGAATTCGGGATAGTTTTCGGCGTGGTCAATAAGGTGGATGGAGCGGCTATTGATGGCTATTCATTTGAATATGACGGTCATCCATGCATCATAGTCACCACCAGATACGATAGGATTGATAACCTTGCCTTTTCTGTGATGCATGAACTCGGCCATATCAAGAATCATGACAATGAAGAATGCAGAGTCAGTCTTGAAGACTATGACCACGAGAGTCCGGAAGAAAAGGCCGCAAATGCCTTTGCCGCAGATGCTCTGATTCCGGATGCCATATGGAAGAAGGTTCCTGAAGTACAGTTGTCTCCTGTGCGGATACAGCGTATATATTCAGAATGGGCGGAACGGAACGGTTATAATAAATGGATCGCCTTGGGAAGAATCAGTCACGAAACCGGAATGTTCAAGTTCAGGAACGACATTTCAAGGCGCATTTCTTAATGTCTCATCGGATATCATCTATCGCCCTATGTCGTTCTTCCTGGTGAAGTCGATAATCTCGTCGATATATCCGAAGGCGATTCCGACCACCGTGTCGGCGCAGCCGTAATAGACGGCGACGCGGCGGGTGTCGGGGTCGTGGAGGGCGGCGCAGGGGAAGCATACGTTAGGAACATCTCCGGTACATTCGTAGAGAGTCTCCGGATGGAGCAGGTACGGACCGGTGCGGGCTATCACTTTCCAGGGCTGGTCCAGATCCAGCAGGGCCGCTCCGAAGGAATAATTGTATCCCTGGCAGGTATGATGCACTCCGTGATAGAACATGAGCCACCCCTCGGAAGTCTCTATGGGGATGGGACCTGCACCTATCTTGCAGCACTGCCAGGCGCTTTTTTCGAAATCCGAGGGACCCATCACGAAGCGGTGCCTGCCCCAGTATTCCATATCGGGGGATTCCGAATAGAAGATGTCTCCGAAGGGGGTGTGCCCGTTGTCGCTGGGACGGGACAGCAGGGCATAGCGGCCGTTTATCCGGCGGGGGAACAGGACTCCGTTCCTGTTGAAGGGGAGGAATGCGTTTTCCAGCTGGTGGAACGTGACGAAATCCTCTGTCCAGGCGACACCGATGGTAGGACCGTGGTAGCCGTTGCACCAGGTAACATAGTATCTGTCTTCTATTCTGGTGACGCGGGGGTCGTATCCGTAGATCCATTGTCCTATCTCATCATTCACGGCATCCGCGAATTTGAGGGTCTCCGGATTTATGTCCCAGTGCAGTCCGTCTTTCGAGAAGCCGACGTGGAGGGTCATCCTTATATTGGTGTCGTCACATCTGAATACTCCTGCATATCCGTCCCTGAAGGGGACTACTGCGGAGTTGAAGATGCTGTTCGAGTTCGGGAGAAGGTCTCTGGGGATTACGGGATTCGCCGAGTATCTCCACATTATTTTGCTGTAGCCTTCGGGTCTCTCTTCCCAAGGCATTTCCGGCAGGGGGCTGCCGATGATTTTCAGTTCAGACATATCATTTCATGGGTTATGGAAAAACAACTTGGCAATCCCGAAAAAGCGGTTTCACCAAGTTGTTCCCAGACGGTTGCTTAATCAAGTTTGTGGATAGCCAGTCCGGACCTGAGCTTGGGCTCGAACCAGGTGGTCTTGGGCGGCATTATGTTTCCGGTGTCGGCGATGTTGATGAGCTGTTTCATCGAGACGGGGAACAGGGCGAAGGCGGCGGCCATCTCTCCCGAATCCACCCGTTTCTTCAGTTCTCCGAGTCCGCGGATGCCCCCGACGAAATCTATTCTCTTCGATGTGCGCAGGTCCTTGATGTCCAGCAGGGCGTCAAAAATCAGATTCGAGCAGACGGTGACGTCCAGAACCCCTATGGGGTCGGCGTCATCATAAGTCCCTTTTCGGGCAGTCAGAGAATACCAGTGTCCCGAGAGGTACATCGAAAAGTTGTGGAGACGCTGAGGCGTGTAGATGCCGGTGCCCATATCCTTTATTTCGAAATTCTCTTCCAGACGGGACAGGAACTGCTCGGGCGTCATCCCGTTCAGGTCCTTCACCACACGGTTGTAGTCGATTATCTTCAGATGACTTTCTGGGAAAGCGACAGCCATGAAATAGTTGTACTCTTCTTCTCCGGTATGGGCCGGATTCTGATTTTTCTTCTCCTCGCCCACGCGTGCGGCGGCTGCAGTACGGTGATGTCCGTCAGCCACATAGAAAGCATCGATGCCGGAGAATATCTCGGTGATGCGGCGGATGTCCCTGTCGTCGTCGATTACCCAGAAGCGGTGTCCGAAGCCGTCTTCCGCCACGAAGTCGTATTCCGGCGTGCCGGCCACGTACCTGTTCACGATGGCATTTATATCCACATTGTCCCGGTATGCGAAGAACACCGGCTCCACGTTGGCGTTCTGGATGCGGACGTGAATCATCCTGTCATCTTCCTTGTCCTTCCGGGTGAGTTCGTGCTTTTTTATCTTCCCCGTGAGGTAGTCTTCGACGTATGCACACAGAACTATGCCGTACTGGGTGCGTCCGTTCATGGTCTGGGCGTACACGTAGTAGCATTCCTTCCGGTCCCTGACAAGCCAGCCGCGCTCCATCCACAGTTTCAGGTTCTCCACGGCCTTGTCATATGCGGGTTGGGAATGTTCGTCCGCGATGGGGTCGAAATCGATTTCGGGCTTGATGATGTGCAGGAGGGATTTCTCTCCGGCTTCCGCCTTGGCTTCCGCCGAGTTCAGAACGTCGTAGGGGCGTGACGCCACTTCCGGTGCCAGGGCCTTCGGGGGCCTTATGGCTGCAAAGGGTTTTACTTTTACCATAACGATACTGTTGCCTCCGGCAATTATTTCTTGTTCACCTGGAATCTGGTGCAGCCTGTCTCGAAAAATCCGCAAATCTGGTTTGCGGCGGCCAATCCGGCGTTCACGTTCGCTTCGGCGGTCTCCGCTCCCTGTTTCTTGGGGGTGGCGAAGAAGCGTTTCCCGAACTTCTCCTTCATCTGCTCTGCGGCGGCGGGTGCGATGTCGGTGACATATTTGAGGTCTTCGCGCTCAGAGAGGGCCCGGATGAGTCCTTCTTCGTCGATTACTTCCTTGCGGGCGGTGTTCACCAGGCAGGCCCCCTTGGGCATTCTGGTCACGAGGTCGTATCCTATCGAGCCCTTGGTCTGCTCGTTGGCGGGGATGTGGAGGGAGACGAAATCCGATTTCTCGTAGAGTTCGTTCAGGTCGCGGGCCACCGTGACACCCTCTTTCTCCATCGCTTCGGCGGGCACGAACGGGTCGAATGCCATTATGTTCATTCCGAACGCCTTCGCGTGGGATGCGACGAGACGGCCCACACACCCATAGGCTTGGATACCCAAAGTCTTGCCTTTCAGCTCTGAACCAGTACCGGGGGTGAACTGGTTACGGGAGATGTATATCATCATGCCTATGGCAAGTTCGGCTACGGCGTTGGAATTCTGCCCGGGGGTGTTCATCGCGACTATACCCCTTTCGGTGCATGCTTCCAGGTCGAGGTTGTCGAAGCCGGCACCTGCGCGGACCACTATCTTCAGCTTCGGTGCGGCCGCTATGACTTCGCGGGTGACCTTGTCGGA
>DCIQ01000089.1 GCA_002317435.1 Bacteroidales bacterium UBA1722
AATTGGTACGAAAACTGATGACAGAATATCGAGATACAAGCCGGAATTATCACATGCGGGAGCGGAAGTTACAGGTTAATTAGAGAACCGGTCACCCAAACAGCTGTTCCATCGTTATGACGTTTTTGAAAAGCGAAGAATACTTGCCTTGACTCAGGCCGTATGTGGTTATCAGAAGAGGAATGATGCTGTATCTGGTTCCGGACTCCTCACGGTATCTCCCGATTCTGTTGCGAATCTTTGCCTCTTCCTCTTTTTGAAGGGAATAATCGTTCTCACTGTATTTTACCTCGCAGATATGTGTTTTTCTGTCGTCCCTTTCAATCAGCAGATCAATCTGAGCCCTTGGGGAACTATCCCGGCTTCTCCAACTGAAATATTCTGTGCCGATGGCATCTATTCTCAAGGCATGCTTTATTTGTTCGATATGATACGCACACACCTTTTCAAAAGCAAGTCCGAGCCAAGTGTTCACAGTCGGCGTGCCAAGATGATTACTCCAGTAGTGTGGATCGGTCGAGGGATGTTTAAGAAATGAGTTATGGAACATAGTGAAGAAGTCCATAATCTGGTATATTCCTCCTGTCTTCTTCAATTTCTTCCCTAAACTGTCTTTTACGTAATATACTCGGATGAAATCGCATTTTTCAAGATTATCAAGGAACTCTGATATGTGTCCGTTATCACTGAAAGCAGTCTTTGAAGCGATTTCATCTCTGGTCATCCCATCTCTTGACTTGCAAAGGGTATCCATTATTTTGATATATGGTTCCGGGGATTTATACAAAGATCTGAACAGTCGCTCATACTCTCCTTTTAGTTCCGCATCATCCGAATAGAACAAACGGTCGACAGCACTGGCCACACTGTCGTCCGGTTGAATGAGACTCAGATAGTATGGAATGCCGCCCAGAATGGAATACAGCTGTAATATGGAAAGACGGTCCCATTCAATGCCATTTGAAAGAAGGTACTCTTCTGTTTCCCGCAGGGAAAAGGGATGAATGTGCATCTCATGAGTGATTCTGTCATGAAGCCCTCCGCGACTGTCAATGATGTTTTTTATCATCCATGTGGTAGCGCTTCCACATACGATCAGCATAACGTCAGCGTGCTTCACACACCAGTCATTCCAGAAGTCTCCGAACGCCTTGACAAAACCGGCGCGAAGCGTATCAAAACACGGCAGTTCATCTATGAACACCAGACAACGCTGCCCGGTATCAAGCTTTTTCTGAAGTAGATTCTTGAGAATATTGAAGGCTTCCAGCCAAGTTTTGAAAGGCTTGCCGGTATATCCTATTCGCCTGAGTGCGTTCAAGAATACTTCTTCTTCCTCTTTACGCGTACCCTCAATGATGCCGGTGACATTGAAGGCGAGTTCATGGTCAAACAGCTGTTCGACAAGATATGTCTTACCGACTCTTCGTCTTCCGTACAGGGCGATAAACTCAGCTTTTCCTGAGGCATGCCAGTTTTTCAGGCGGTTAACCTCTCTGATTCTTCCAATGAGTTTCATAGAAATGATAGCGTTTCCGCAAATATAGAATAATTATAGCTGAGAGTGGGCGGTTTTTTACGAAAAATGTAAAATTCCGCCCGCTTTGACGTTATCTCCAACCTTTTGTCCACGTGCGTGTCTATGGATCTGTGGGTCGGGGCACACGCTCTCGCCCTTAACTGTATTCTCATCACTGGAAATGTGAAGCATTTCGAGCGAATCAGAAACTTCCGCATTGAGAATTGGTACGAAAACAGATGTCTGATTGGGAAGCAGTGAAGATGAGGATTCAAGTGCCCATACTTTATAGCTTGTCTCTCGATTCACCCAGAAAAGCTGTGTCACCGGAGAAGTCTGATGAGCCGTCGGCATTTTCAAATGGATATCTGGTGGTGAAAGTGATACCGAGGGACGTGCCGTCGATACTGCCGAAAGTCGAGTAAAACAAGTCTTTTCCTTCCCGCCTGTCACTGACCGACACATTCCCTTTTTCCATGGGCTTGACGTTGTCTTCGCGATACATGGAAAGGGGGTCGGATGATGTGTCCTCTCTGATGAATATGTTGTCAATGAATCTGTTGTCAGACATGAAGAACAGTCCCACGCCCTTGATGGCAGTAGAGTGTTCAATCATATACGGAATAAATCTGCTGTCATCATAGTGGCTGATTTCTCCTTTGAAAATATTGTGAAGATATGCACCGCCCTCTGAATTGTCACGGAGGGAGACGCAGTCGGACAGAAGGATATTGTTATCCACCACATACGGGCCGTGGTCTCTTTCCAAAAACAAATCTTCACAAATATTGTCATAGAGAATATTTGAGGAGATTCTGGCACCCTGTCCCATCCAGTCGAGCCAGATGCCGCGGATGCAGTCGTGTATGGTATTTCCATGAATGTATGCATCGATGCCGCAGTGGAACTTTATGCCGCCCTGTTCCGCACCTGCGAACTCATCCTTGATACAGATGTTTGAAATCGTATTTCCATACACTTCGCAGAAGGCGCAGGCCATGCTGCCGCTGATGCCTGCCTGACCGCAGTCCGATATGATATTGTTCCTGATGATATGGGAACCTATATTCTCCTTGTTCCATCCGTGCCTCATGACATTAAAAATGCATTCGATATAAACGATGTGTCCGTCTCTATGTGCCGGATCTGTCATACATGCGTTGTTTCCTGTTCCGGCCTCTTTTCCGAGAGTGATTCCGCTTGACTTGCTGTTGGTTATGATATTGTCTTCAATAATCCATCCTTTGCTCCAATGGGGGGCCACCATTCCTACCTGTTCAGCTGTGGGGGCAGCCCACCGGGTAGCGGCCTGACTTATTTTGAAGCCGCGGACCGTAATGTAGTTCAATCCTTCACGTGTAGGATAGAAGCAAGTGGGACGGACGGCGATCTCCACACGTTCAACATTCGGATTCATATCACCGAAGCAGGCGGTGACAGTGGTGCTTTCCGCTCCGACTGAAGCATACCAGTTCAGGTTACATCCTTCCGGATCTCTGTGACTGTATCTGACTTTCATCAGCGAATCGGGGGATTCCGATTCATATAACGATTTGTCATTGATGAATATCTCAGCCAAATGCATCTTGAATGGAGTGTCCAGCCAGTCACCGGCAAACACTTCCGCAAACGGGTTGAATGTCCCGAACATAGTATTCGGCAGCGTGACGCTCCAAATATTACCCCCGGCATTCTTCACTTTTTTCCATCCTTTGATTTCTTCTGATCCCTTGATTTCCACGTTTTCGCCTTCTGCTGCGCGATAGAGGATCGGGTGGCGTGCATCGAAGCCTCCTCTCAGAGGGTCAACCCATTCTCTATAGATGCCTTCGTGAACAGTGACAGTGTCTCCGGGGAGAGCTGTCTGAGCGACAGCGTTGATAGTGCGGAGAGGGTCGTCATAAGTGCCTTTTGCAGCGTCGCTGCCCTGTTTTGAAACATGATATTCTCTGGCGGGGCAGGTGATGGTAAATAAAAGAATGATCGCAGTAAAGATAGTTTGTCTGATCATAGCGAGTGTTAGAAATTTTTATTTCGGCGAAATATATTGTGATTAGCCTGACATTGGCTCTGAAATCAGTCCGACAGTTCCAAATTTACTGATTATTTCATGATTTCCGATGAGTGCCCATGATTTTTTGATAAATGAATTTTCATGAAGCCCGGTTTTATGCCGTGTCGGTCGTATCCGCCTTCCGGTTCTCCGGAGGCCTTTCGCTTCAGCGGCCAGTCAGGTCTCCGGAGAACCTGCGGGGAGGACTTACCAGTCCGCATCAATCTGTCTTTGAAGTGCAGAGAAATGTGTTTTGTGGAGTTCTGAGGAGAATGAAACGGGTATCTGCAAAAAAACTCAGCCGACATTGTCCTCCGGAAGCATCGGTTCAGAAGTCTCGGGCAGCGCCGGGATGTCATCGATGTCCTGAGGCAGGTCGAGGGGATGTCTGTCGCTGTTTCGGGCCCCGAGGGCGATGAGTTTCTTCGCGGTGTTCTGCACGCTCTGTCCTGACGGGTCCAGCTTCTTCTTCCCCTTCTCCCATTCGTCACGGACCCTGTCAAGAGCCCTGCCCATCGCCTCATAGCGCTCCATGAACTGCCCCACACGGTCTATCATCTCATTGGCCAGAGTATATACCTTCTCGTGATTCTGGGCCTGTGCCACCTGCGTCCAGGTGAGACTTACTATCTTCAGCGCCCCGTAGAGGGACTGCTCGTCGGTCATATAGACTTTCGAGTCGGCAGCCTTACGCCAGAGATCCGGCTCCGCGTTCAGTGCCGTCCAGAGGGCCCCCGTGTTCGGGATGAACATCAGCACATAGCCTGCCGACATCTTGGGAGCGCGGATGTATTCCGAGTAGTCCTTGACGGCCAGTTCCCGGATATGTTTCTTTATGCTGTCCAGATGCCCCTTCAGGGCTGCCTGACGTAGTTCTTCTGTCTCTGCATTTACATAATCGACGTATGAGGTGAGGGATACCTTCGAGTCTATGATGACTTCTCTCCTCTCATCGAGATGGAGGAGCACGTCGGGACGCATTATGCTGCCTGTCTCTTCATTTCTCAAAGGCTTGCCGTCAGGACCGGTGATGGTCGCCTGGACATCGAAATGAATCCCTTTGGTGAGTCCCTGCGAACTGAGGAGCTCTTCGAGGATGGTCTCCCCCCAGTCCCCCTGCATCTTGCTTCCGTGCTTGAAGGCCGCTGCCAGTTCATCGGCGCTCTTGCGCGCCGCTTCGCTCTGCCGCATCAGGTTGTTGAGCCTCTCGCGCATCTCCCCGCTGAGCTCGGCCTGCCGGCGGCTGTCCTGTTCCATAGCCTTGCGCAGTTCTGCGATGTTCTCCTTCAGGGGGGTCACCAACTGCCCGATGGCCGTTCCGCTGCTTTCCGAGAACTCCTTCTGCCGCTGCTTGAGCATCTCCTCGGTGGCGCTGCGCAAGTGCTCTTTCATATTGCCGAGGGCAATATCGAAATTCTTCTGCTGGGCGGCCAATGCCTCCCGGCTGTTCTTCTCCTTCTCGGCCTGAATCTCGCGGAGCTTTTCCACCTCCGCCCGAAGTTTGACGGACTCCATCCGCAGTGCGGTCTCTGTCTCCGTACGGGCCGCATCCTGCTGCTGCCGGGAGACTTCCCCGGCCTTCCATTCCGCTTCCTTCCCTTTCCACACCTTTTCTCCGGTACGGTGGATGAAATAGGCCGCGACGGCGCTCAGGACCGCTCCGGCCAGAAAGTATAATACTGATTCCATAATGTCAGAATTTCAATCTTGCGACTCTGATGCCGTTCACCGCATATTCGGCCAGAGTCTTGGGTTCTATGATGACTTTGCCTGCCCGGGAGGAGGCGTGGATGAAATGCATCTTCCCGTCGCGGGTGCAGGCGATGGCCATATGGGCTATGTCCAGTCCGTCGTGCCGGTCCACGAAGAATATCAGGTCCCCGTCCCGGATCTGACCGATGACCGAAGGAATCTTCTCCTGCGGAATGTACCAATACGGGGCTTGTGCCTGAAGACGTTCTTCCGCCCCTTTGATTTTCGCTATTTCGAAAGGATCTCCTGCCATAAGAGGATAGAACCCCCGGTGTGCGGTCATCCAGGAAAACTCCTGCGGATGCCGTATGCCTATGTCCCGAGTGAATTCTTCCATCAGGCCGTTGGTCCGGTTCTGGAGAATCCATTCGGAACCGTAATGGATGCGGGAGGAGTATCCGTAGATGCCGCCGCAGCGGTAACGCATGTTCCGGAGATTCGCCCGCAGGAGCTGATATGAGGGTTCCCTGTGTTCCACGGAGGGGGTGGGGCGGGCGGTGAAGTTCTCTCCGTCGCAGCACTGGACTATCTTCAACCCCTTTACGGTAAGAGACATGCAGCAGGCCATCTCCACGAAAAGCATACAGTCCGTCCGGTCCAGAAAGACTCTGAGGTCCTCGGGAGCCATGTCTATGGGACCGGAGATATATGGAGTGCCCAGGAAGAGTTCGGCGATTCTAAGTGTGAGTTCACCTGCAGGAAGGTCCGACAGGTCTTTTACCTTATCATAGATCTTGAGGAATGTCTCCTCGTTCTTTTTTTCCTGTTCGTCGGCAGCGGGGGGGAGCAGGGGATGGTCTTTTTCGGAATAGATGTCTTCGCTCCTGTGGAGGGATATGGGCTCGTCGGTTTCGGGGAAGTACCCGGCGAGGATGTCATAGAGGCCGCGGTCGTATTCCTTCAGCTCCGCACGGGTGTTCACCGCACAGTGTTTCCCGTCGTGCCGGGGCATCTCGGCGTTGCATCCGAACCAGTCCTGAACTCCCTCTCCGAAATAGTCCTGGTAGTTGTCGATGGTGTAGGTGTTATACCATTTGCCTTCGGCAATAGCCTTTTCCATGGCTTCCGTGAGGCGGTCGTCGATGGTGGGGTCCACGTGGCGGATGCCGAGGATATGAATCGCGTGGGCGAATTCGTGGACGAGAATGTCTTCAGCGTGGTATTTGTCTATCTGGTAGCAGAGGACGTTCTCCTCGGCGCAGGTGGTGAGGGGATTTTCGGGGATCCCTTCCAGACCGCGGCAGCGGACATCCCAGTTCAGGGAGGTGTCGGCGGCCAGATATGCGTGTTCCGGGATGTCGGTGGTCCCTTCGTACCGGGCCATCACCGCCACGCGGGCTCCCGAGCGGATCATCGCCTCCAGAATCTCGGGCTTCAGGTAGCCGGTCATCGCATAGAGGGTGCGGTGGGCGGCCACCAGGGCTGAATCGGGAACCCGGCGGGAGGAAATCAGAGGGATGCCGTTCACGTCCACGTATTTCGTATAGAATGCAGGCAGACCCAATTCCGCGGGAGGAGTGCTTATCCTGCATTCGGGGATTTTCAGTGCTCCGCCGCTTCCCGTACAAGTGCAGGAGAACAGTAGCAGCAGGATGGAGAATGTGATGGTGAGAGTCCTGTTCATCGGTGGAAGAATTTGTGCGCCCCGTCAGACTCCCGCCTCCTGTGCAGCCAGCAGAGCTGCCCGGGCGCGGTCCGTCTTGCCGTTAGGCGTAAACGGTATTTTTTCTACAAATATAACTTTTTTCGGACGGGAACAGCTCTCCAGGGAGGAGACGGCTTCCTCTATGGGGGCGTCGGCTCCTTTCTCCACCAGCAGGACCGCCGCCTCTCCGAACTTCGCGTCGGGGAGTTTCGTGATGCAGAAGGGGACCTTCAGCCATCGGGCCAGCCGCTCTTCGATGCTCTCCGTCTGCAGCTTGATGCCGCCGGAGCAGATCACGTTGTCCTTCCGGCCCAGAATCCGGAATCTGCGGCCGTCTTCATGGATGACAGCCATGTCGTTGGTCTTCAGGACCCCGTCGTGCACGGCCGGGGCGTCGATGACCAGACATCCGTCTTCCGCGGTGCTGACCTCCACCCCCTCGAACGGGGTGTACCATTCGCTCCTTTCCGGGCCGCTGAGTCTGCGCAGGGCGATATGGGAGAGGGTCTCGGTCATCCCGTAGGTGCTCCATACCGCGTTCGGAAACTCGGATAACGCCTCGCACAGTTCACCCGATACGGCCCCTCCGCCGATTATAATGTTCCGGACGGCCATCATCCTCTCCCTCTCGAGCGGACGCTCCAGGGTGCAATACACCTGGGAGGGGACCATTGCCGTAAGGCTTATAACCCTTCCGTCATCCTCTACGTGCGATAAAGGGTGCTGGTCGGGCGGGACGCTGAGCAGGTCCAATCCTCTCTCCACCGACCTGACCACCATCATCTTGCCTGCAATATAGTCCAGCGGGAGGCACAGCAGCGCCGTATCCCCCGGCTGCAATCCCAGAAAATCGCAGGTCGTGCGGGCGGAGGCGAGCATCCGGCTCTTTTCGGCCCGAATCTCCTTCGGTCTCCCCGTGCTGCCGCTGGTATGGACGGCAATCGTCCGGGAGGGGCTATGCCATTCTTTCAGAAAGCCGGACAAATCCATCTCTCAATACTGTTCCGTTATCTATGTTTTCGGTGAAGAGCAGGCCCGTGCCGAGCCCCTGGGGTATCATCGTGTCCATATTCTCCCGGGTGACCCCATAGACGGACGCGGTCAGCAGGGAAATGCTCTTCAGACCTATATTGCTCTCCAGAGCGCTGGTGATCCACGATCCTATGCCCCTGCGGGAAGCTTCGTCTATCCATTCCCGGGTCCCGGTGAGACCGCCGTGGAGGGTGGGTTTCACCACTATGTATTGCGGACGGACGGTTTCCAGCATCTCTTTTCTCATATCGGGGTCATTCAAGCCGATCAGTTCTTCATCCAGGGCGACAGGTACCGGGGTGTTCCTGCACAGGGCCGCCATCTCCTTCCACTGTCCGGCCCATATGGGCTGCTCTATGGAATGGACCCTCAGACCGGCCAGTTCCCCGAGCTTCCGCGGGGCCTCCTCCGGGGAGAACGCCCCGTTCGCATCGACCCTTATCTGAAGTTCCTCCGGGCTGAAACGGGAGCGCAGTCTTCTGATGAGAGACATCTCTTCCTCCCACCCGATGGCTCCTATCTTGAACTTGATGCAGCGGA
>DCIQ01000097.1:0-7979 GCA_002317435.1 Bacteroidales bacterium UBA1722
TTCGTAATACACTGAACAGAACTATTCCCCAAGTTTCAGAAGGTCCTCGTCAGTAAGATATTTCAGATCGTGTTCCCTGAAGATTTCAACGGATTTTTCGAAGTCGTCGGTACGGAACACCAGAATACTCTTCCCGAAGGCCAGAAAAGAATAGAGATAGGGGATGTTGATCTGCTCGGCGGAGAAATACCTGAGCACCCGGGCGGCACGGCCGGGCTGGTTTTCGAGCAGAAGTGCGAATACGTCGGAGACGGCCACCGCTATGCCTGCTTCCTTCAGAGCAGCCACGGCACGTACGGGTTCCGAACATATCATACGACAGATTCCGTATTCGGAAGTATCGGCGATGGTACAGGAAATCAGTTGGATGCGTGCTGTCTGCAGGACATCCAGAATGGTGGAGAGAGCACCTCTGCGGTTCTCCAGAAAAATGGAGAGTTGACTGATGGTCTGTTTCATAATTTCTGCCTGTTGTGAATTATTTCAGTTTTCTGTTGTCTATCACGAACTTGCTCTTCCCTTCGCTCCGCTGTATGGTATTGGGAGCCTTCAACTGCACTTTCGCGCTGATGCTCAGCACACTCTTCAACTTGTCGGAAAGCTTCTTGGCCAATGCCTCCAGCGGGGCCAGATGGTCAAAATCACCGGTAAAATATTCCTGACGGAGTTCGACCTGTATCTGGAGAGTGTCGAGATTATTCACACGGTCCACTACCAGCAGGTATCGCGGTGCGAACTCTTCCATACTGAGGATAACGCTCTCGACCTGTGACGGAAAGACGTTGATACCGCGGATTATGAGCATATCGTCGCTCCTTCCGGTAATGCGCCCCATCTTCCGGTTGGTGCGGCCGCAGGCACAATTGCCGTAAGGCATAAGATACGTGAGATCCTTGGTGCGGTAGCGCAGCAGGGGCATCCCCTCCTTGGTCAAGGTGGTGAACACCAGCTCGCCCATCTGCCCGTCGGGAAGACTCTCGAGGGTATCGGGGTCGATGATCTCCGGGTAGAAATGGTCCTCGTTTATGTGGGAACCGTCCTGACACTCGCACTCATAGCTCACCGAAGGACCTATTATCTCGCTCAGGCCATACACATTGTACCCTTTCAGTCCCAGACGCTCCTGTATCTCGGTACGCATGCTCTCCGTCCAGGGTTCGGCACCGAAGGCGCCTATGCGGAGTTTCAGGTCATTCTTGGTGAGGCCCATCTTTTCCAGACTCTCCGCCAGATACAGTGCGTACGAAGGCGTGCAGGCGATGCCGGTTATGCCCAGGTCGCGGATAAGCCGGATATGCTTCTCAGTATTGCCTGTGGAAGCAGGCACTACCGCCGCACCCATATTCTCCACACCGTAATGGGCTCCGAGCCCGCCGGTGAAGAGACCGTAACCGTAAGCCACGGAGAACACATCGTCTCTGGTGACCCCGAAAGAGGTCAGGCAGCGGGACATACATTCGCTCCAGATTTCTATATCTTTCCGGGTATAGCCCACTATGGTGGGGTTTCCGGTGGTGCCGGTAGATGCGTGTATGCGGACTATCTCGCTGGAAGGAGCGGCCTGAAGGCCGAAGGGATAGTTGTCACGGAGATCCTGCTTGGTGGTGAAAGGAAGCTTGACTATATCTTCCACCGTACGGATATCGTCGGGAGTTATATCCAGAGCCTGTAGCTTGGCCCTGTAGAAAGGCACGTTGTGATAAACATATTTCACTGTCGAGTGGAGCCGTTTCCCCTGAAGCGCGCTCATCTCGTCACGGCTCATGCACTCTTTATTCTCGTTCCAGATCATCGGTACTGTAAATAATTGATACGGAAATATTCGGAAATGACTTTCAGTTTATTCGGAAACTGTGTCCGGATGCCTGCCTTCTTCCGAGAGGGAGTGGAAATAATCCCTGCACTCCTCTATGGTCCTGAAGATGTTGTCCTTCGAGATGACACCGGGGACCATCTTCACACTCTTCATCATATGGTATGGCTGATCCTGAATCATCGTGAGCACCACTCTGATGCCCTTATTGTGAAGGTCGGTTATCACCGATTCCAGGGCATACAGACCGGACTGGTCCATGTAATTCACCTTTTTCATCCTGATTATCACCACTTTGGTGTCTGAGGGAATCGCCTCCAGCATATTCTTGAAACCATTCACCGAACCGAAGAAAAGCGGACCTTCCAGGTGTTTGATAACTATTTTCGCCTGTTCGGGGAAATCGGGGTCATCTTCCCACCTGTTCTCCACATATACGTCCCTGACGTCCACGCTGGAATACGTATTTTCCACCACATCGCTCATCCTCTTCATAAACAGCACACAGGCTATCACCATACCGATGCCCACGGCCGTGAGAAGGTCCACGAAAACGGTTACTCCGAAAACGGTCAGAAGCACTACGGCATCCGACTTGGGAACACGGATGAGATCCTTGAATCCGCGGAAATCGATTATACTGATACCTACAGTTATGAGGATACCTGCCAGAACTGACAGAGGCACGAACTTGACGAACCGTCCCAGTCCGAGAATGATGGCCAGCAGGAGGATGGAATGAACCATCCCGCTGAGCCTGTTCCTTCCGCCGGATTTCACGTTCACCACCGTACGCATAGTGGCTCCCGCACCCGAGATGCCGCAGAACATTCCGGCCAGGGCATTGCCTATACCCTGCCCTATAAGCTCCCGATTGCTGTCGTGCTTGGTTTTGGTGATATTGTCAGCCACTACTGAAGTCAGCAGGGTATCTATGGAACCGAGGCTCGCCAGAGTGATACCGGGGATTACAGCAGACTTGAACATGAGCCCCCAGTCCACATCGGAGAGATCCAGTCCGGCCTTGGCGAAGAAAGGTACCGGAAGTCCGGAAGGGATATCACCTATTATGAGATTGTCGCCCAGATGCATGAAGAGCGATATGACCGTCATCACTATCAGTGCCACCAGAGTGGAGGGGACTTTTTTGGTAATACGGGGAAAATATCTGATAATCAAGATAGAGCCGACTCCCAGCAGAAGGGCCTGGAGAGAAACTCCCGCCGCCACGGTCTCAGGGAAGCGGACCACCATATCGAGCACCAGGACAGGAGAACGGAAACCCAGCAGGGGATAAATCTGCTGAAGGATTATGATGACTCCGATACCGCTCATGAATCCGGAAAGAACGGGATACGGAATATATTTGATATACTTGCCTATTCTTATGACACCGAACAATATCTGGAACAGACCGCAAAGAATCCCCGCCATCGACATTCCGAGCAGCACCGTGGAGATATTTCCCGAAGATGCGCTCCAGATACCGCCGATAAGGCTCGCCGTAACCACGGTCATAGGTCCGGTAGGACCGCTTATCTGCGAATGGCAGCCTCCGAAAAGAGACGCGAAAAAACCCAGGAAAGTAGCGCCCACCAGTCCTGCAAGCGCCCCCATGGAACTTGCGGAAGGGTCATCCACACCTCCGAATGCCTGAATACCGAAGGCCAGTGCCAACGGGAGAGCGACTATACCGGCAGTCAGACCGCCATATATGTCACCTTTGAGATTAGTCAATTTCATGTTCCGATATATAAAAAATCCGACAAATATAAGAATTTTCTACCACGAGAACAGCGGAGACGCCTCCCGTCTGGGCAGACAATATAATTTCACATCACTCCCCACCCTCACTCCTATGGCCTCCAGAGCGGCACAGGTATTCGTATAGGCCAGTTCCGGAGTATTGTTGTTCTCGCTGAGATGGCACAGGAAAAGGTCCTTCAGCCCCTGATGGTAAATATCTTTTATGGCAGAAGCGCACTGGTCGTTGCTCATATGGCCGTGTCCCTGGATGATTCTCTTCTTCAGGTCCGGAGGATATGGTCCGCGGAGCAGCATGTCCATATCGTAATTGCTCTCGATGATTATGTGGTCCGCTGCGCGGCAATACTCCTTCGCCGTATCGGGAACAGACCCGAGGTCAGTCATAAACACAAACTTCTCCCCGAAGAAATCGATGAAATACCCGAGGGTCTCCGTTGCATCGTGGGGCACCCCGAAGGCCACGAATTTCACCCCCCTGTGCTCGAAGAAGGTCTCCTTCCTGATGACGCGGCGGCATCCCGAAATCATCCCCCGGGTGCAGAAATTGTGTTCGAAGGCCTCGTGCAGGGTGGCGGTGGCGAAAACAGGCAGCGACAGCTTCCGGGCTACAGACCCAAGATATTTGATATGATCGATATGATCGTGGGTGACCAGAATCATCTCCACTGAAGACAGCGAAATCCCGACATCGGCAAGCCTCTTGCCGACGGTTCTCCCCCCTATCCCGAGATCCACCAGAAGAGCGGTCTGCTCATTTCCGATATAATAGCAGTTTCCGTTGCTGCCGCTGGACAGACTGATGAACTTGACCATATCTACAGCCTCTCTATCATCCCGCGGAACAATACGGTCATTCTGTCCGCCGCGGCGTCTGCCGCAGCCACCACATCATCTCCGTTGTTCTCGAAATCCTCGGCATAGTCATCGTGAGCTTCGTTGGTGATAACCGACACTCCGAATACGGGAACACTGCTGTGGCGGGCCACTATAACTTCCGGTATCGTGGACATACCCACGGCATCGGCACCTATCAGACGATAGAACTTGTACTCGGCAGGCGTCTCGTATGTAGGACCGCTGCAGGCGTGATAAACTCCCTTCCTCAGAGCTATGCCCCGTTCCGCCCCCACCGCTTCGGCGAGAGTGATGAGCTTCGGGTCGTAGGGTCTGGTCATATCCGGAAATCTCGGGCCGAATTCATCAAGATTAGGACCGATCAGCGGATTGGGAAGCCTGTTTATATGATCCCTTATGACCATCAGGTCCCCTATCCTATAGTCAAAATTGACTCCTCCGGCAGCATTGGAGACGAACAGATAACTGATGCCGAGCTTTATCATGACCCTGATGGGCAGGACCACCTGCTCCATCGGATATCCTTCATAGAAATGGAACCGGCCCTGCATGGCGAGCACTTTCTTCCCGGCAAGTGTCCCATAGATGAAGTTGCCCTTATGCCCCACCGCCGTGGAAACTGCGAAATTCGGGATGTCCCTGTAACTGATGACGGCTTCCGCCTCTATCTGGTCACCGAGTTTTCCGAGTCCGCTTCCGAGGACTATCCCCACCAGAGGCTTTTCCTGAGGAAGTCTGCTTCTGAGGAAGTCCACGGACTCGTTTATTTTTTCAAGTCTTGTATCTGGCATATCATTATTTCATTTACGTTAATGTACTTTAGCTATCAGTCTGGCCGCATTCTCCGCTCCCTTCTCGAGAATTTCATCCTCATCCTTCACCTTCCTCCCCTCCATAACCACCTTCCCGTCACAGATTACGGTATCGATGCAGGAACTGTCGGCGGCATACACCAGATTGGAGAGGAAATTCAGATTCGGGACGAATGCGGGCGAATGGACATCCACCAGCGCCAGATCCGCGGCATATCCTTCCGCCAGAACCCCTCCTTTCACCCGGCATCCCACAGCACCGTTCACCGTCGCCATATCCATAAGTTCGCCTAACGGCAATGATTCAGGATCGCGGCGCCACCCCTTCTGAAGGAGCGAGGCGGTCTTCATGGCTTCGAGGACGTCGAGGTTGTTCGAAGAGGAGCACCCGTCGGTGCCGAGGGTCACGTTGGCTCCAGCCCTCTTCAGTTCTTCATATCTGAAAGCGTGTCCGGAGGCGAGTTTCAGATTCGAATTCACATTATGCGCCACGGTGACCCGGTTTCTCCCGAGAATCTCCACATCCTCATCGTCCAGCCACAGTCCGTGGGCCAGAATGACATCTTCCCCGAAAAACCCCATCTCATCGAGCATCTTCACAGGACTCTTCCCGTACTGCGCCATGCAGTCCTCATTTTCCTTATCCGTCTCAGATACGTGGATGTTCAGCAGGAGATTCCTCTCCCGGGCGAAATCGGCGGCCCATCGGATATTTTCCCTGCATACCGTGTACGGTGCGTGTACGGCCACTCCGAACCGGACGGTATCGGGCCATTTCAGCGAGTCGGCGTAGGCCTTCTCACATTTCAGCCTGTCATTCACCTTGGTCTTCTCATTCCCGGCATCGAGCAGGCAGCTGGTCAGCACGGCTCTCATGCCGCTGTCCTTCACGGCCTGTGCCGTGACGTCAGGATGCCAGTACATATCCACGAAACAGACAGTACCGCTGCGCAACATCTCCAGACAGGCCAGCCTGGTCCCCCAATAGATCGCCTCGTCATCCAGATGAGCTTCCACAGCCCATATCTGCTGCAGCCACTCGAAAAGTTTCATATCGTCGCGATATCCCCTGAAAAGGGTCATCGCAGCGTGGGTATGCATATTGTACATCCCCGGAATCACATACTTCCCACAGGCATCCAACACCCTGTCCGCCTCAGCAGTCACATTCTCACCCACTTTTACGATAATCCCGTCTTCTATATGAATATCGACCCTGGAGCCGTCATACCTGCGTGCATTCCTTATCAGTAACGTATACTTATCTCTCCTTTCCATAATCTACAAATTTATAAATCATAAACCATAATCGGTAATCTTTATGACTTTTTTGTCTTCTCCCCGCTTATGTATGGTGCGGCCCTCCCCGCAGGCCCTCCGGAGACCTGACTGACCGCTAAAGCGAAAGGCCTCCGGCTGACCTGCGGGGAGGTCACTATTCCATTGTCTAAATGTATCCTGCCAAATTCCTGAAAACTCACCATACATTATGGACGACTCGTAGACACATATCGTCATTATTGTTGATAACTTTATTAGTCTATTTTTATATTCGTTTTATACCTGCAAGGTTACTTGCGAAACTTGAGTTACTTATGCTGACTTAATCGATTTAGAATGATGCTTAATTTTATACATTGGAATCCTGATCCTGTCTTTTTCTCTCTATTTGGTATAGATGTGCGGTATTATAGTCTCTTTTGGGCCATTGGGCTTCTTTCCGCTTATTATATAGCCAAAATGATTTTTAAAAGAGAGGGGTTAGGTCAAGACCATCTGAATGATCTTTTTCTCTATGTATTCATAGGAACTTTATTCGGGGCACGAATAGGCCATTGTCTGTTTTACGGATGGTCTTATTTTTCTCAGCACCCGTTAGAAATCTTGTTGCCATTCAGTTTTTCAGATGCAGGTGTCAAATTTACAGGGTATGCCGGGCTGGCAAGCCATGGAGGAGCGATTGGTATTTTGTTATCCCTCCTATTGTTTCACAGGACTCATAAGATCTCATTATTAATGCTGCTTGATATGTTGGGGATTATAGCGCCCCTTGGCTGGGGCATTTATCAGAATCGGCAATTTCATGAATTCCGAAATAATTGGAGCACCAACTTCTGTCCCCTGGGCTATTGTTTTTGATTCAGTGGATAATCTACCCCGTCATCCGGCTCAATTGTATGAAGCAGTTGCTTACTTTATAATCTTTGCGGTCATATTCTATTTGTATAGAAGAAAAACGATTAAAATCAGTACAGGCAGATATTTCGGCTTGTCAATCTTTCTAATATTCTTTTTACGCCTTTGCATTGAGTATTGCAAAGAAATACAAGAAGTATTCGAAGTTGGCCTTAGAAATCGAATCGGACTGGATATGGGGCAACTATTGAGTATTCCTTTCATACTCGCTGGTTTATTTTTTATAATATATCCTTCTATCTTGAAACGGGCCGATAAGTAGCATAACGAAAATCTGCTTCGTTTTTCGGAGCATTACCACCCGATATGGTAAAAACTATCTCAAATCCTCTGCCGAACTGCCCTGTGACGGAAGTTCTATGAGTCCCCGGACCGCTGTAGCAGCGATTTGGGGACTTTTGATTTTTTCGACTTTGCAGTAAACAAGCCAGTGTATGTGTGTACCCTTCCCGACAGACAGTATATCCATTTCATTTCCAACCGCGCGAATAAAGGGCAGTATTACAATATTCCCCAATACATCACCGGTCCGGGTG
>DCIQ01000097.1:8124-8290 GCA_002317435.1 Bacteroidales bacterium UBA1722
AAGAAGCAGTCAGGAATGAATACTATTTCGTACCTTTGTTTGCGTAAACGTACGCATACAATGATAACCCGCCAGCTGATAAATCCGGAGAGCATAGCAGTGGTAGGAGGTTCCGCTGATGAAAGGAATATAGGCGGAGCCGTCCTGAACAATCTGTTGAGTACTT
>DCIQ01000097.1:8471-8998 GCA_002317435.1 Bacteroidales bacterium UBA1722
ATCATCCATTCGGCAGGCTTCGGAGAAAGCGGTCCGGAAGGGGAGATTCTCGAAGATAAAATACGTACACTCTGTGACCGTGCCGGAGCTGCTCTCATAGGACCGAACTGCATAGGACTTATCACACCTTCCTATAACGGGACATTCTGCAAACCAGTCCCCACACTGAATCCCCGGGGAGTCACACTCATCTCCGGTTCCGGTTCCACCATAGTGTACCTGATGGAGACGGCGCATCTGCTGGGCCTTTCATTCAGTTCCGTATATTCTGTGGGGAACTCGGTTCAGAACGGAGTCGAGGACATTCTGGAATACATCGATGAGAATTACACGCCACAGCAGGATTCCAAAGTGATAATGCTGTTCATAGAGCATATGGACGACCCGCAGAGATTCTGCCGCCACGCCTCTTCCCTCACTGTGAAAGGAGCCAGGATCTGTGCGGTGAAAGCAGGGTCCACAGATGCGGGGAAACGCGCGGCCAATGCCCATACCGGAGCATTGGAATCTCCCGAATATGCCGTTGA
>DCIQ01000054.1:0-640 GCA_002317435.1 Bacteroidales bacterium UBA1722
GAGCCCGCTCACACCTGCGAGCACATCCTTAACCAGACGATGGTCCGTCTCTACGGATGCCCCAGGTCAAGGAATGCCCACATCGAAAGGAAGAAGTCGAAGTGTGACTATATTCTCGACTCATGCCCGACTGACGAGCAGGTGAAGGCCATTGAAGACATGGTGAACGAAGTCATCTCAAGTAACCTTGATGTCACAATCCGCTTTGTCAGCAGGGAAGAGGCTGCGAAAATCGTTGACCTCAGCAAACTCCCCGAAGATGCGTCGGATACCCTGAGAATCGTCAGCATTGGCGACTATGACGACTGCGCCTGCATTGGAGCTCACGTGAAGAACACTTCCGATATTGGGGAATTCAAGATTCTCAGCCACGATTTCAATGAAGGAATCTGGCGTCTCAGATGGAAAGTGATTCCAAAGGAATAATGCTATGCAGATACTTCTTGCCAGTGCAAAGATTATGAAGGAAAGATGCAGGTCGGTGGGAACCGCCCCGTACTCACCTTTGTTCCAGAAGCAGGCCCTTGCTTTGGCGGAGGACCTGAGCCATTGCACGGCTATGGAACTGTCGCAGATGTTCTCATGATTTCGGAAAGGACACTGAAAAAATCATGGGCACTGTCTGCCTGCCATTCGGAGG
>DCIQ01000054.1:676-13564 GCA_002317435.1 Bacteroidales bacterium UBA1722
CCTCCGAATGGCAGGCAGACAGTGCTGATCAGTGTCAGCGACTGGCAGCCCCTCGAGTTCGGGCTGAGACATTATCAGCCGTTCACTTTCCGGGGCGACCGGCCTGCGGTACAGGATGTAGAGTTTTGTTATGACCTAATAGATTATGGGAGCATACATCCCGTCAGTCCTGGTAAGCGATTCGAAATTGTACTTGGTTCTGGTGCCCAGGGTTTTCATATAGAGAGGTTTGTAATATTCATTTATCTCCATTTCCCACATAACACCTTCTCTGATACTGCTCACGTCCTCAATGGACTTGCAGTCAGGAGAAAGTTGTCTGCGGAAATAAATCTTTCCCTTGTATTCTACGCCATCATATAAAACCTGACATTGGTAGCTGAGCCCATGATACTCGCCGGCTTCTCCGTTGTTCCCAAATCTGTGCACGTCATTCACCCAATAGACAAGGCGGCCGTTTTCGTTATAACGGGTAACGTTCCTGAATCCGGCTTTTATGAGCATTTCATAATAATCAGTCATCCCTTTCTCACGATAATAATTGTAGATGATCCGCTGCTCTCCTATTGAGATTGAATTATGCTTGTCATTGTCGGGTCCCAGTGAAGCATTGTAAACTTTTGCAATTGCACCGAGATCTTCTTCATACCAGGAGGGCTTACGGGAGACCATCAGTTCATTCAATGATTGGTCAATCAGATCCTCTTTGTCACTGGCCTTGTTTTTGAAATGCCAGATGTCACGATGGAGCTTGAAAGGAGTAAGGTCCTCATTGCTTGCTTTGTTTTTCCATATCCAGCGGGTATGAGCGACCACCTCAGTATCTGCAGGGTGCGCCTCAAGCACGGAGTCGTATTTCTTCATTTCGATGTTGAAGAGCCTGATACGCTCCTGTGAAATGTTGTCGGGGTGGAAATGGTAGTACAGACACATTACCGTATAGGCTTCGGTAAGAGTCATTATGTCAGAGCAACGGCACATCATACGTGTAATGTTGGCCTGGTGGAGCCAGGGTGTACTCTTGAATGCAAGTTGGTCGTATAGCTCGGGGAAAGACTTGACTGAAGTCCAGAATCCGTTGAAGAAATGAAGGAGTTCGCTGACGGTAATGTAGCAGTCTTCATATGTGATGCCGTTGTAGACACCTGTCGAGTACCATTCATCAACGATGCCCTTGATGTTGTTGACACGTTCAGCAGGCAGGTCTGACCACTTCTTGGAGGTTATTTTACTGGCGGAAATCTGATTCAGCACTGACATGAAGCAGGGATGAGTTGCGTTTCTTAGGTAAAAGAGCTTCCTCTCTCTATCGTTTATGGACTTTTTGATGGCTTCTTCCTTATGCATCTCTGCCAGTCCCAGTATGGCTCGCTCGACTTTCAACAAGTTGTCTGATATGCTTTTTAAGCCCTCCTTGATTATCAGGGTCTTATCCGGCTCTTTATCAAAGAATTCGAATACGTTGTCAATGATATCATCGGCATTGTCAACCAGCAGATCCTTAATGGAAGGGAGGCATGCGAGCTCGCACTTGCTTGATGCGATCTCATCCATATAGCCGAATTCATTAAAAGCTGTCTCAAAGAAATCAAAATACTCTCCTGCATTAAGTACGAGTGACGTTCCCCAAAGGATGGGCGATTCAATTTCAAGCTGGCAGGTCCCGTCTGAGAAGCATTTGCCACATTGGGGACAGTAATAGTGATCGACGCATCCGCATTCCACATCTGTGGGTTCAACTCCTGGAACAAAAAAAAGAGAATCGTGCTGACAGGTGAAAGATTCATCTTGTTTCCATCGGGGCGTCTCAGCGTCTTCTTTCTGGCAGGACCAAGCGAATGTCAATGATGCCAGACAGACTGATGTAAAGAAAAATAATTTAGATTTCATAGTGTTTTGAATGATTTTTCGTGCCGAAGATATGATTAAACCTGTATAAAACATAATATCTTGCACATCAGACACGAATTCTGCAAGTGAATCATACTTTTCATGATTTCGAAAAGTCAAGTGCCGCCATAATTACGTACTTTTGCAAGAAACAGGAAAAAGCATGGATACCAAACGACATTCATATATGACCAAAAACTATTGGAAAGCAGTTCTGCTATGTACGTTATTCTTCTTTACGATATCCTGCACCAAGGATGACACGGGTGTTTTCCCTGAAGGATACGATACTCTCTATGATGCTTTCCTTCAGCACAAACAGTTCAAATCCGCCCGGATAAGAAGCAGATATTTCACTGTGGTCTTCTCTGACGGCGAATCGGTGTCCGTCGACACGGACGCGATTATGGTGGAAGACTGCCGGTTCTCTCCGAAAAAAGACGTAACTGTCGGAGGAAACGGGAAGATTCTGGTCGGCGGCACTGATACCGGCGTATCATCGGACACTTCCCTGTCCGATGATAAGGCAGCCCCGGTGTATGTGTCTTTTGACGACAAGGTAATCCGGATAGCGCTCCGGAACGGGAACACTCTCGAGATACCCACCAACAAAAAACTTCCGGTACTGTACATCAAGACAAAAGATCTGGCAGAAATAGTCAGCAAGGAAGATTATGTGGAAGGGACCCTGACCATCTGTGACAGAACCGGTCTGTATCCGGAGATGGACGGGTTTTCCGCATCGATGAAGATTCGGGGAAGGGGCAACTCCACCTGGGGGATGCCCAAGAAACCCTGGAAGATAAAACTGAATGAAAAGGCACGGATGTTCGGGATGTCGAAGGACAAGGAGTGGTGTCTGCTGGCCAATTACAGCGACAAGACACTGATGAGGAATCTCGTGGCCATGAAACTGTCTGAAACATGCGGTTTCAGCTGGACCCCCCGGATGATAAGTGTGGATGTCTGGCTGAATGACAAGTACCAGGGGGTATATTCGTTTTCCGAACACAAGAAAGTATCGTCCGAACGTGTGGATATCGACACCGACCGGGGGGACATCTACTTCGAGATAGAGCAGAACCAGGACAATCCCGTCTGCTGGCGTACCGGCATCTATAATGTCCCGATGATGTTCAGTGACCCCGACGAGCCCGATTACAAGACCATCGCGGCAGGGAAGAAAGCCTTCTCCGATTTCGAGAAAGCCCTTTCGGCAGAACACTTCGATGACCCCGATACGGGATATGTGGCCCATATCGACATAAAGTCATTCATAGACAATTACATAATCCAGGAACTCACCAAAAACATCGACGGAGACCTGCGCAAGAGCATCTTCCTGACCAAGACCGTCGGCGGGAAACTGGAGATGTGCCACGTATGGGACTTCGACCTGACCATCGGGAACTGCGACTATTTCGCAGGAGAAGTAGGAATGCCGATATCGAACGGATACACAGGCTGGTATGTCAGGGACTTTTCATCTGCCGGATACCATACGGGATGGTACTACAGGCTGTTTCAGGATCCGGCTTTCGTCCAGAAAGTGACAGACAGGTGGAACATGCTCTACCCTCTCTTCAAAGCCGGGGTTCCGAAATTCATAGAAGAGCAGTACGCTCTTCTGGAAGAGTCGGCGAAGGATAATTTCGAGACCTGGGATATCCTCTCCACCTATGTATGGCCGAACGTGGTAGTCACCGGAAGTTATCGCGGAGAAGTCGATTACATGAAGAAATTCTTCCTCAACCGTCTCGAATGGATGAATGCCCAATACAATAAGATGTAACTCCGACCGTCTTCCCGGAAATCGCCCCTATGGATGGATAGTCCTGCCGATATCATAACGGTCCCGTGCATCGGCGTGCCGGAAGGATCGGGAACGCTCATCCCCCGATCTTCTGCTGCCCGCACCATATCTTCATAATCAGCCGGTGCGGCAGAAGTTTCACGAGAAGCACCTGAGCCCTGGCGATGAACCCGAAAGTACTGACATCACGCCCCCGAAGCAGGTCCCGCCAGCCTCTCCTGACCACATCCTCCGGTTCATACATGGCATTGAAATAAGTCACCCGGTCCTTCCCCGAGCTGCAGCCTGCCACATCGAAGAATTCCGTTCTGGTCCAGTACGGACAAAGAGCCGTCACCGTTATCCCCGCCGGACGGAGTTCCTTCCACAATCCCCTGCTGAAACTCAGCACGAACGCCTTCGTGGCAGCATATTCGGTAATATACGGCACAGGCTGGAATGCCGCCACCGAGGCTATGTTCAGGACACGCGCCCCCCTGTGCATATAAGGCAGACAGGTATAGCACATATCCATCAGCGCCCCGCAATTCAGAGCCAGCATCCCGTCGGCAGTCTCCTGCGGCACGTCGGCAACCGCCTGAAACTTCCCGAACCCTGCGGCGTTCACCAGCAGAACCACCTCCGCCCCGGCCTCATCCAGCAGAGGATGAAGCGACGACACCGATCCCCTGTCCGTCAGATCCAGAGAAATGCACCTGACAGTCACCGAAGGCATCTCCGACGCCAGCCGTGCAAGTCTGTCCGACCGTCTGGCGATAATCCAGAGTTCATCGAATTCCACATACTCCGAAGCGGTGCGGGCGAACCACTGCCCCATTCCGCTGGAAGCACCTGTTACTATAGCTATTTTCTTCATCTCCATTCTTTGAAAAAATTATCCATCATCTTCATGCTCTTCCTTATGGCCTGTGCGGCGGACAGTTCGGGGTCATCCACGAGGATGAATGCGGTCATGGAGCAGGAGAGAGCCTTTATGATACCGGGAACTATCAGGAGGAGTGTCCATAACAGGACATACAGGACAGTCAGCAGCATACCTCCCACATTATGCCGGTACCTCCTGAAGCCTATGTCGAACATATTGTCCGCTATCTCCCCGCTACCGCCCGACGCACGCACCTTAAGAGCATTTTCATACCCCAGACACAGCGGGAGCAGCACCAGAACCAGAATGGGCAGATTTATGGCGGCAGGAATGACAGGGGTATCGAAACACCGTCCCGCGACCATCAATACGGAACCCATCAGAAAAACAATGACAGTGGCCAGAACAGACTTGCCCCAGAACCCGTCGATACAGGAAAGTGCAAGTTCCTTCAGTTCATCACGCGTTTTCATTATTGAAAAATATCAGTGGATTATTTACAAATATAGTGTCTTTTGTGGGACACTGAAGGAAGCCGTCTCGAAATTGTTCCCGTATTTCCCGAAACTTTGCGTAACTTTACACGTTTTTTAAGAACAGAAACTCAATTTCAGAAAAATGATACTTTTCTTCCGCTCCAAGACAGAGCACATCCTTGCGGTCCAGACCGGCCGCGAACTCACAGAACAAGAGATAAAGGCACTGAACTGGCTGTTTTCCGACGCCGAACTGCTGGACGCCAAAGAGATATCCGGCACGTTCGTGGGCCCCAGACGCGAGATGATAACTCCCATGGAGCACATCTGCGGTAGAAATCGCCCTGAACATGAACATCTCCGGCATCCTCCGCATAGAAGAGTTCTTCCCCGTGGAATCCGGCAGAAAGGATGATGACATAAAATATGACAAGATGCTCCAGCGCATCTGGCACGACCTGGACCAGAACATCTACACCATCGACAAACTGCCCGATGCCGGTAGAATACATCACCGACTTCGAAGCCTATAACCTGAAGGAAGGTCTGGCTCTCTCCGAAGATGAGATAAAATACCTGAAAGACCTCAGCACGAAACTCGGCCGTCCCCTCACCGACAGCGAGGTATTCGGTTTCTCCCAGGTGAACTCCGAGCACTGCCGCCACAAGATTTTCAACGGGACGTTCATCATCGACGGAGTCGAGATGGAGTCATCCCTCTTCAAGATGATCAAGAAGACCTCACAGACGAATCCCGGCCGCATAGTCTCCGCATACAAGGACAACTGCGCATTCATAGAGGGCCCGAAAATCAGGATGTTCTACCCCGCCACCGCCACCAAACCGGATTTCTTCAAGATGAAGGAGGAGAAGACGGTCATCTCCCTGAAGGCGGAGACCCACAATTTCCCCACCACCGTGGAGCCGTTCAACGGAGCCGCCACAGGGTCCGGAGGTGAAATCAGAGACCGTATTGCCGGAGGCAAAGGCTCATTCCCAATCGCAGGTACCGCCTGCTACATGACCTCATACCCCCGTTTCGAAGAGAACGCCGGGATGACCCCCGAAGAGACCGCCGTCTCACCCGAAGGGATCGCTCCCCGCACGTGGGAAGAGACGGAAGCCCGTCCCTGGCTCTACCAGACTCCCCAGGAAATTCTCATCAAGGCATCCAACGGAGCATCCGATTTCGGAAACAAGTTCGGCCAGCCCCTCATCTGCGGCTCCCTCGAGACCATGGAGCATGCGGAGAACGACCCTGACGGGAAGAGCCGCCGGTACGGTTACGACAAAGTGATAATGATGGCCGGAGGTGTCGGCTACGCCAAGAGGAAAGACTCCCTGAAGGAGACTCCCGTCAAAGGGGACAAGATAGTCCTTCTGGGCGGAGACAACTACCGTATCGGTATGGGCGGAGGCGCAGTATCTTCCGTGGCCACCGGAGAATACGCGAACGCCATAGAACTGAATGCCGTGCAGCGCAGCAATCCCGAGATGCAGAAACGCGTCTATAATGCCATCCGTGCCCTTTCGGAAAAAGACCACAACACCATAGTGTCCGTCCACGACCACGGTGCCGGCGGACATCTGAACTGCCTCTCCGAACTCGTCGAGGAGAATGGCGGCAACATAAACGTGGACGCCCTTCCCATAGGGGACCCCACCCTCTCCCTGAAGGAAATCATCGGAAACGAATCACAGGAGAGAATGGGCATCGCCATGAAGAGCGGCGATACCGAAGAACTCCGTAAGATCGCCGAGCGGGAACGTGCCCCGTTCTATGTGGTGGGAGAAGTCTCCGGCGAAAAGAACTTCACCCTGAAGGACAACAAATCCGGCATCGCGCCCATCGACCTTGCGCTCGAAGACATGTTCGGTTCCACTCCGAAGACCATAATGAAAGACCACACACCCACAGGCGGCGCCGACGGGCACGGAGGATTCTCCCAGCCTCAGACGGCTTCCCTGGACGGAAAGAGTTCCGCGGAGATCTCGGAAGCCATAGAGAAAGTGCTCCAGATAGAGTCGGTGGCCTGCAAGGACTGGCTGACCAACAAGGTGGACCGTTCCGTAACCGGGCTCATCGCCTGTCAGCAGTGCTGCGGCGAGATCCAGCTGCCCCTGAATGACCTCGGAGTCACCGCCATCGGATACGACGACGTGGAAGGTATCGCCACCAGCATAGGACACGCCCCCGCAGCGGGTCTCATAAATCCCGCGGCAGGCTCCAGAATCTCCATAGCGGAAGCCCTCACCAACGTGGTATGGACCCCCATCAGAAACCAGCTGGACGGAGTGTCCCTCAGCGCGAACTGGATGTGGCCGGGCCGCAACGAAGGGGAGGATGCCCGACTCTACTCGGCCGTCGAAGCCGCCAGCGACTTCGCCATTGCCTTAGGCATAAACATCCCTACCGGAAAGGACTCAATGTCCATGACACAGAAATATCCCGACGGAAGGCGGGTAATGGCCCCCGGCACCCTCATCATATCCACCGTGGGAGAATCGAAGAACGTGTACTCCACCATACATCCCGTCATCGATCCCGATGAGGATTCGGTACTGATCTACATCCCGTTCACCAAGCCCGGTAAAGGTGCCCCGGCATTCCCCCTCGGAGGTTCGGCATACGCACAGACGGAAGGCTTCATCGGAACGGAATCAGCCGACGTGACGGATCCCGCATACTTCCGCACCTGTTTCAACTCCCTCCAGGACGCCCTGTTCAGTCCGTTCACCTCGGGAGCGATTCTCGCCGGTCACGACATATCCGCGGGAGGTATCGTAACCACCCTTCTGGAGATGTGCTTCGCCAATGTCAAAGGCGGTCTCGAAATAGACCTCACATCCTTCGGCACAGCCGACATACTTCTAAACGAGAACCCTGGCGTGGTGGTCCAGGTCAAATCTTCGAAGAAGGAAGAATTCCTCAACCTGCTCTCCAGTTCGGTGGAGACATTCGAGATAGGACGTCCCGCAAGCGCTTCGCGCAGTCTGAAAATCGCTTACGGAGACGGCCGGACACTTGATATCGACATCGACCGCGCCCGCGACGTCTGGTTCCGCACTTCCTACCTGTTCGAAAAGAGACAGACACCGGCGGCCATCGCCCTCGAGCGCTGGAAGAACTACAAGAAACAGCCTCTGCGCTACTCCTTCCCGAAACATTTCACGGGCAAGTTCACTCTCCCCGAAACCCATAAGATAAATGCGGCCATCATCCGCGAAAAGGGCTCACAGTGCGACCGTGAAGCTGCCTGGGCACTCTATGCCGCAGGATTCGCGGTGAAGGACGTCCACGTCACCGACCTGGTCAGCGGACGCGAGACTCTCGACGACGTACAGTTCATCCTGTTCGTCGGAGGGTTCTCGAATGCCGACACGCTCGGCTCCGCCAAAGGATGGGCGGGAGCGCTTCTCTATAACGAAAAGGCCCGCAAGAGCCTCGAACGCTTCTACGCCCGCAAGGACACCCTCTCCCTGGGTATCTGCAACGGATGCCAATTGATGGGACTGCTGGGACTCGTCACAGGCTCGGTGGACGACTCTCCCGTACTGCTCCACAATGACTCACACAAGTTCGAGTCGGAATTCACTTCAGTGACGGTGGAGAACTCCCCCGCCATCCTGCTCTCCTCCCTCCAGGGCGCGAAACTGGGCGTCTGGGTGGCCCACGGAGAAGGCAAGTTCTCATTCCCGAAGCCTGTCGGCAATTATAACGTGGCGCTGAGATACTGTTACAACGAATATCCGGCGAATCCCAACGGATCCCCCGAAGGAATAGCCGGCGTATGCTCGGCCGACGGACGTCACCTGATGATGATGCCCCACCCCGAAAGATGTCTGCGGCCCTGGAACTGGGCACATTACCCGAAGGAGAGAACCTCCGACGAGATAACACCATGGCTGGAACTTTTCATCAACGGCAGAATATGGCTGGAAAAAGAATAAACTGTGCGGACAAGGGGCTTTACGCCCCTGTTCGCGTCAATAATCCCAAGATATTCGTTCTGGACACCAATGTCATCCTCCACGACCACGATGCCATCCACCACTTCCAGGACAACGACCTCTGTGTTCCGGTGACGGTGATAGAGGAACTGGACAAGTTCAAGAAAGGAAATGATGCACTGGCCTTCAATGCCAGAAGTTTCGTCCGGGACATAGAGGCCATGTCGGTGAACGGCACCTTCGAGAGCGGCATCAGTCTGGGACGCGGAAAGGGACACATAAAGATAGAGCCGTCCCGTCCGTTCTCCGGCGGGAACGCGGACATCCTTTTCGAAGACATCCCGGACCACAGAATAATCTCCACGGCCCTGTACATAAAGAACACCCATCCGGACAGGAAAGTGATTCTCGTCTCCAAGGACATAAACATGAGACTGAAGGCCCGCGCCTTGGGGATGCCCGCACAGGACTACCTGACCGACCACGTGGAAGACCGCAGGCTGGACCGTTCCCAGAAGGAAGTCGTAAATCTGAAGGTCTCCGACGCCACTCTCGCCGAAATGCTCTCCGGAAAAGGATGCATCCCGGCAGACACCCTCGGAGTCAAGAAGAAATCGTACGCGAATCAATTGTTCCGGATCACGGGAGAACGTGACGGGAACACCGTGCTCGCCCGCTACGACATGCAGCAGGCTGCCGTCGTCAGAATAGGAAATCCCGCGGCATCCGGTATCTCCCCCAGAAACGAAGAACAGGCTTTCGCCCTGGAAGCAGTCCTGAACCCGGAGATAAAACTCATCTCCATCACGGGACCCTCCGGCAGCGGGAAAACCCTCCTCGCTCTCGCCGGTGCCCTCGAACAGGCCGGGAAATACGACAGGATCATGCTTTCCAGACCGGCCATACCGGTCAAGAATCAGGAGTCGGGATTCTATCCGACCGACTTTTCATCCAGGAACAACCCCTACCTGCTTCCCCTCTATGATAATCTGAAAGTCATCACGAATGCTCTGGGCAAGAAATCCCCGCAGGTCGAAGCTATCGGGCAGATGCTGAAAGACGAGAGACTCCTGTCCACTCCCCTGGCCTTCATCAGAGGACGCAGTCTGCAGGATACCTTCTTCATCATAGACGAATCCCAGAACCTCACCCCCGGTGAAGTGAAGTCCATCATCACCAGAGCCGGTGCGAACACCAAAATAGTATTCACCGGAGACATCTTCCAAATCGACCAGCCCTATCTGGACATACATTCCAACGGTTTGACTCATCTGGGAGAGAAGATGCAGGGGCAGGGCGTCTTCGAACACATACACCTGAAAAAGGGCGAAAGGAGCAGACTTTCGGAACTCGCAGGCAAGATTTTGTAAAAACAAGTCACCATTTGTAAAATAAGTCAGTGCTTCCACTGGCTTATTTCTTATTTTTTATTACTACATTTGCAGTTTTGATACAGAAAAGATACTTTTTCAGATTCATAACAACAATAAATATTTAATAAATAAACTTTATGTCTATCAAACGCGTATACACCTTCGGAGGGAAGACTGCGGAAGGGGACGGTTCGATGAGAAACCTCCTCGGCGGCAAGGGCGCCAATCTGGCAGAAATGTGCAAACTCGAAATTCCGGTACCCGCCGGTTTCACCATCACTACAGAATGTTGTACTGAATATTACGAACTCGGTGGCGGTTATACCCAGCAACTGAAAAACGACGTGGCCAAGGCTCTCAAAGCCACTGAGGCCATCATGGGAATGAAATTCGGAGATCCCAAGAATCCTCTTCTGGTAAGTTGCCGTTCCGGTGCGAGAAGTTCGATGCCCGGCATGATGGATACCATTCTCAACATCGGTCTCTGCTCATCAACCATCCCCGGTATGATAGAAAAGACTCAGAATCCGCGTTTCGTATATGATGCATACCGCCGTCTCATCATGATGTACTCTGACGTCGTGATGGAGAAAGCGGAAGGCATCGAGCCCAAGGACGGCCAGGCCATCCGCCAGCAGCTCGACAGGATGATGGAGGAACTCAAGGAAGCCAAGGGTTACAAGAGCGATACCGATATCACCGCAGAGGAACTCAAGGAACTCGCCGAACAGTTCAAAGTCCGCATCAAGGAAGTCCTCGGAGAAGAATTCCCCGACACCGCGGAGGCCCAGTTATGGGGTTCGATCGGCGGCGTATTCAAATCCTGGAACGGAAAGCGCGCACAGAAATACCGTCAGATAGAGCAGATACCCGATTCCTGGGGCACTGCCGTAAACGTCCAGTCCATGGTATTCGGAAATATGGGCGAAACCTCAGCCACCGGTGTGGCCTTCTCCCGCAACCCCGCCAACGGAGACAACAAGTTCTACGGCGAATGGCTCATCAACGCACAGGGTGAGGATGTGGTGGCCGGTATCCGTACCCCCAACCCCCTCAACAACGCCACGAAGAGCCCTCAGAACGCCCATCTCAAATCACTTGAAGATGCCATGCCCGAGGTTTACAAGGAACTCGACGATATCCGTCTCCACCTCGAACAGCACTTCAACGACATGCAGGACATAGAGTTCACCATCCAGGAAGGAAAACTCTGGATGCTCCAGTGCCGTATCGGAAAGAGAACAGGTCTGGCAGCCCTCAACATGGCGATGGATATGCTTGCCGAAGGCATGATCGATGAGAAGACGGCCGTGACGAGAGTGTCACCCGCCCAGCTCGACGAAATCCTCCATCCCATACTCGATCCCGCTTCGGAGAAAAAGGCCGAAGTGATAGCACACGGTCTTCCCGCATCCCCCGGCGGTGCCGTAGGTGCCATCGTGTTCACCAACGCCGACGCAGTGGCAGCCGCAGCCGAAGGGAAGAAAGTCATTCTCGTACGCGAAGAAACCTCACCCGAAGACGTGGAAGGCATGCGCGCCGCCGCCGGTATCCTCACCCAGAAGGGAGGTATGACCTCACACGCCGCACTCGTGGCACGCGGATGGGGAAAATGCTGCATCGTAGGCTGCGAAGACATGAAGATAGATCTCGAGAACAAACTCGTATGGTTCGCAGGTTCTGACGTGAAATATACAGAGGGACAGATGTTCTCCCTGAACGGAGCCAAGGGTGCCGTATATGCCACCGCCATCGACACGATGGACGCTTCCGACAACCCCCGTTTCGTACAGTTCATGAGCATCGCCGACAAATTCCGCAAACTCGGTGTCCGCACCAATGCCGACTCTCCCGAAGATGCGGCCCGCGCCCTTTCGTTCGGAGCCGAAGGTATCGGACTGTTCCGCATCGAGCACATGTTCTACGGCGCCAACTCGGAAATTCCTCTGAGCAAACTCCGCAAGATGATTCTTTCGAAGACAGATGATGAACGCCGTGCCGCCCTCGCGGAACTCGAACCCTTCATCAAGGCTTCAGTCAAAGGGACCATGAAGGTAATGGACGGACGGCCCGTAACCTTCCGTCTGCTCGATCCCCCGCTTCACGAATTCGTGCCCACCACCCACGACAAGAAGGAAGAGTTGGCGAACGAACTTCACATAACCGAAGCCGACATCGACAAACGCGGCGAGGCTCTCCACGAAATGAACCCTATGATGGGACACCGCGGAGTCCGTCTCCACATCACATACCCCATGATCTCCGAGACCCAGTTCCGCGCCATCTTCACGGCCTGTGCCGAACTGAAGAGGGAAGGATATGATCCCAAACCCGAAATAATGGTTCCCGTAACCATTTCCGAACGTGAGCTGAAGTTCCAGAAGAACATCTGCGAGAAGATCAAGACCGAGGTCGAAATAGCCACCAGACAGAACTTCGACTATAAATTCGGCACTATGATAGAAATCCCCCGCGCAGCCCTCACCGCCGACAGGATGGCCCGCACCGCCGAGTTCTTCT
>DCIQ01000054.1:13571-17138 GCA_002317435.1 Bacteroidales bacterium UBA1722
AACGACCTCACCCAGATGACCTTCGGCTTCAGCCGTGACGACATCAGCACATTCATGGGCGACTACCTCGGAAACAAGATTCTGGATAACGACCCGTTCAAGACCCTCGACACCAAGTCTGTAGGAAAACTTGTCCAGTACGCTGTAGTGAACGGACGCGCATCCCGCGAAGGACTGAAATGCGGTATCTGCGGCGAACACGGCGGAGACCCCGCATCCGTGGAATTCTGCCACCAGATCGGTCTGAACTACGTAAGCTGCTCACCTTTCCGCGTGCCTATCGCCCGTCTGGCGGCGGCTCAGGCAGCCATCAAGGATATCAAGAAATAATCCATACACACATTATGGGACCGCCCTGCCTATATTCCGTAGGCAGGGCGGTTTCATTTCCATCGGCAAACCGGCGGATACTTGGTCCGACGGCTTCCCGCTATTCGATGACGTACCAGGTATATCCGTTCGCCGGAATGGTCACTTCCAGTTCGACCGACCAGTCCCTGGCGATACGGTAAGTTCCGGGACGACCTTCCTGTTCACGTATCCGCGCCGTCCGATCGAGTCCGGTATAGTAGAGGGGCAGCTTGACGGTACGCGTTATGGACGTATCCAGAGGATTATAGAACACAGCCAGACCTTTCTCCTCTCCGGCAGGATTCACATGCATCAGACCGTCCCAGTCCCGGCCGTCGGCCTTTCTCAGATGGATGATGTCGCTGTTGAGTATGACACGGTATTTCTTATACCAGTCGATAATCTCCTTCACCGTCTGACGTGTTTCCTCGGTATCGTAGAGACGGGGACCGCGATAGCACGCCTGGACTCCCGTACTGTAATTCTGGAACATAAGTGTCCTGTACTCGTAAAGATGTTCGTGGAGCGGTTCTATAGTGGCCGCATCCCCTCCTCCGTGATACTGGGCAAGAGGCACGAAACTCCACAGACCGGACTGCGGACGCTCGTAGGTGCAGTCGTAGTTCAATTGTCTGGTATGGATAATCTGGCTGGCCCTCGGCAGCGACCAGTTGGTCTCCCTGTATCCTATGCTGGTCTTGTTCGACCCGTTCAGGAAATAGAAATCCGGCACGTTCATATATACCCCCTTCTCACTCAGTCTGTGATATAGCTCTGTAATCTTCCTGAACTGATTCCACTGCGAGTCCTCCAGTCCGCGGTGTCCCGGATGGGAGGTACTGGCACACACATCCCCCGGATAGGACCCGTCATGTTCGAAACATTTCATACCTGTCAGGTCGAGGAATTTCTCTATATTCTCGAAATATCTCTCTCCCCATTCACTGCACAGGCAGGGACTGTTTCCGAACGTCATTCCCCCCGGCTTTCCGGTCACTGGATTTATACAGTCGTTCGCGTCATCCACGCTTCTGCTGGCCAGCAGGGAGTAACAACCCATCTCTATCCCCTTCGAAGCTGCATAATCCACGAACTCCCTGAACCGTGCGATATTCTCGGGGGAGACATCCTCCATATCCAAAGTGCCGTCCCGCAGGCCGAAACTGATGATAACCATCTCATACCCCACATCAGCACACTGGTCCACCGCAGTACGGACCACCTCCGGATCCACCGAAGTAAGATGGAGGAATATGGGATTCTCCGTAGTCCAGGGGGCCACCGCACGATAGAAATGCCGGTCAAAGAGTCCCCTCCTCTCCCTGTCCCAGCTGTCATAGGGCATTTCATAGACCGTGAAGGAAGTGAAGGTTTCTCCCGGTGCCACCTCCTGCGCCGGCCCGACGGGAGGATTCACGTCCAGAATGCAGCGGGTTTTCAGACTGTAGTTCCGCTGGCTGGTGTATTCAGGATCCTCCACCCAATGGGTAGTGATACATGTCTCCGTATGGGAAAAACTCCCTCCGCAGTTATAGTCGCTCTCCACGTGGATGTTGGGAAGTATGAAATCATCCGGATTCCCGCCCGAAGGGCTGTCGGGCTCCGCGAAAGCGAGATGCTCCAGCCTGAACGAATCGATGACGATTCCCTTCTCACCTCCGTTGACGATTTCGAACTGCTTGCTGATGACGGGGAGATGGTCATAAACGGAATATATAAGCCTTACGGCAATATTTCCTTCACCTTCCAGTTCGAAAGTGACCGTCTTCCCCGTGGCCGCTTCCTTGTTCAGGGCCCAGCGGCTGCGGGCCCAATGAATTTTCTCGGTGATGACACCTTCGGTGTACCCTTTCAGGCGGAAGAACCCGTCCGACGGGGTCATCCCGTCCAGCCATTCGGGAAGGAGGAACCCGCGTTCCCGCTGTCCGTCCAGTCCTCCGAGTATATGTTCAGCCCCGTCGATGGTGATAAGGGCCTCCGGGCTTGCGGCACGCACCATCTCCTCCCCTGTCATCTTGTTCAGCAGACTGACGGTGGTCAGGGACGGTTCCAGGCGGAATGTCCTCGAGACCATCGCATTTCCTATCGTAAGGTCCTTCCCGTCGGACGAGAGGGATACGTATGAATGCGAAAATTCCGGATCTATCAGCCAGTCTTCATTCCTGACATCCGGACAGGAGCAGCCGACGAAAACAGCCGCCGCCAGTATCGACAAATATCTTTTCATAATGCTACGAGTGTCTTTGCGGCGAAATTACCCCATTCTCCGTTCATTTCCAAAAGCGGAAGGGATAAGAAAAAATTTTGAGTTCTTGAACTGATTTCATAACTTTGAAACAATATTTGAACATTGTTTCACCTTAATCAATAAATATCAATCGTTATGAAGGATATCTCCAGAAGAGAATTTCTGAAGGCCGGTTCAGCGGCTGCCGCCGGTCTTGCCATCATGCCAGAAGTACTTATGGCCAACAGCAAAAAAAACCAGAAGAAGACTCAGTCTGCCAACGAGAAATTGAATATCGCCTGCGTAGGTGTCGGAGGTATGGGTTTCGGAAACCTTTGCAATATGGACACCGAAAACATCGTGGCTCTCTGCGACGTGGATTTCAACTATGCAGCCAAGGCTGTCGAGAAATGCCCGAACGCCAAGAGATACACTGACTTCCGCAAGATGTACGATGAGATGGGTAAGGATATCGACGCCGTTCTGGTCGCCACTCCTGACCACACCCACGCCATCATCGCCGCGAACGCCATCGAAATGGGCAAGCACGTATATGTTCAGAAACCTCTGACCCATACCGTTTACGAATCACGTCTGCTGACCAACCTCGCCAAGAAGTATAAAGTGGCCACCCAGATGGGTAACCAGGGAGCTTCCGCAGAAGACAGCGACCTCGTATGCGAATGGATCTGGAACGGTGAGATCGGAGAAGTGAAACGCGTGGACTGCGCCACCAACCGTCCTCTCTGGCCGCAAGGTCTCCCCACCCCTACCGAGAAGATGCCCGTTCCCGAAGGACTGGATTGGGACTGCTTCATCGGCCCTGCCAAGATGCGTCCCTATAACAGGGCTTATCATCCCTGGGACTGGCGCGGCTGGTGGGATTTCGGAACAGGTGCCCTCGGAGACATGGCCTGCCATATCATGCAGGTAGCCTTCAAATCCCTGAACCTCCTCTATCCTATCCGCGTTGAAGGATGCTCTACCGA
>DCIQ01000094.1 GCA_002317435.1 Bacteroidales bacterium UBA1722
AGAGATACGGAAGGAAACCTCCTCCAGCCCCTGCTTCCCCTTACCGGAAGCGGCGGGAACAAGACGGATGCGAACCTGCTCGCCATTCTCGATAAGGGGACTTCCGTTTTCAACACTGTTCCGTTCAACGCATTCTGGGTGGATGCAGGATGGTATGGCGCCCCCCACGAAGTGGAACAGGAGTCCAACTGCGGTCCGTACTGGTTCAGATGGGCCGGATATTGGAAGCCGAACACCTGGGGTCATCCTGACGGAAATCTGAAGAAGGTGGCGGAGGCCGCAGGCCGGAAAGGGATGAAGTTTCTGCTCTGGTTCGAGCCTGAAAGAGCCACGGGATACGCCCCCATCGTATCCGAACACCCCGAATACTTCCACCGGAGAAAAAATAGCACCGACAGTCTTAGATACCTTCTCGACATAGGTAACCCCCGGGCCCGTGCGTGGATTCTCGATGAGGTCTCCAGAAACATCCGTGAGAGCGGTGTCGATATCTACCGTCAGGATTTCAATATGGACCCTCTCCCCATCTGGCTGGACAGTGACGCCCCCGACCGGATGGGCATCGCCGAGATCAGCCACATCAACGGCCTGTACGCCTATCTGGACGAACTCCATCACCGTTTTCCGGAGCTGATGTTCGAGAACTGCGCCGGCGGCGGGACGAGGATGGACATAGAGATGATGTCACGTGCGCATAGTTACTGCCGTGATGATGCCCATATGTTCCCGCATCCGGAGGAACTCACCCAGAACATAACCTTGAATTCCACCCCTTATATCCCTTTCACCGGCGGGGAGACATTCCGGATACCAGTCTTCGACACTTATGGATGGCTCAGCTGCATAGGTGCCGGCACGGTCTTCACTCCCACCGATTTCGACGGGATGTTCCTCAGTCGCGAGCCCGGTCGGGAAGAGGTGGCCTGGTTCACCCGGATGCTCCAAGTCTCGGCGAGAGTGCGGGCGCTTTTCCGGGGGGATTTTTATGCCCTGACGGGCAATACGGGCGACGGCTCCGACATCTTCTGCGGATACCAGCTGAACGACCCCTCCACGGGGGAGGGCTTCTATCTGCTCTTCAGGCGTGCCGAGTGCCCGGAGGACGAATTCTATCTGAGACTCAGAGGCATCGATTACGATGCAGCCTATACTGTGGAGCGCTTTGAGGGCGAGACCACGGTGGAGAAAGGGTGCAGTTTCGCACGTGGAATTCTCAGTTTTTCCGAACCGCGCTCCTACAAGTTGGTATTCTATAAGAAAAAGTAATGATTCTTATTCTATTTTTGCACCGGAAAAGAGTTGAGATATGTATGTAAGGCCGAAGAAATCATTGGGACAGCATTTCCTCCACGAAGAAGGGATCGCTGCATCCATCGTGGAAAGTCTCTCACACGCCGACAGCTCCGAAGGCGAAAAAACTGATGTGCTGGAGGTCGGTCCGGGGACCGGAGTGCTCACCAAGTATCTCCTCCGGCGGGACGACGTCGCCCTGAAACTGGTGGAACTCGACAGCGAGTCGGTACAGTACCTTCGGGCGAATTATCCTCAAGTGCATAAAGTCCTTTACGAAGAGGATTTCCTGAAGATGCGTCTCGAAAAGTTCTTCACCGGTGATTTTGACATTATCGGGAATTTCCCCTACAACATCTCCTCCCAGATTTTCTTCAAGGTGCTGGATTACCGCGACCGCATCCCTCAGGTGGTGGGGATGGTGCAGAAAGAGGTCGCGGACCGTATCGCCTCCTCCCCCGGGAACAAGTCCTACGGGATTCTCTCTGTCCTGCTGCAGGCGTGGTACGATATAGAATATCTTTTCACCGTGGAGCCCTGGGCGTTCACTCCTCCCCCGAAGGTCCGTTCCGCCGTGATACGCCTCAGGCGTAATGCCCGGACATCCCTGGAGTGTGACGAGGTGCTTTTCAAGAATATAGTGAAGGCCACCTTCAACCAGCGCCGCAAGACTATCCGGAACTCCCTGAAACCTCTTGTCGGGGACCGTCCGCTACCGGAATCCCCTCTGACGGCGATGCGTCCCGAACAGCTCTCCGTGGAGCAGTTCGTGGAGCTTACGCGGCTGCTGTCACTTTGAGCGGAGCCCTCCGCGGCATTCTGCATGCCCGAGGCTGGAGGAAAGGAATCATGACTGTTCGAATTTCAAAATAACATCAAGTAAAATCTATTATCCGATGGTTTTCTATGGCGAAGAAGATTAATGTTCAGTGCGATGCTCCGGATGAAGCGTTAAAGGATATGGCCCTCTGCGTGGGGAGGATGAATTATGCAGATCTGCTGGATTTCAATAAACCTTGGTTCCATACGGTCAAGGCCTTGAAAGAATGGGTGGGGAAGCAGGTGGAGGGCGGTATCATCCTATGCACGACGGAGTATTCCGGGCGGGAACTGAAGAAATGGTATTACCTGAATCCGTATTTCAGGCTGTCGATGATGTTTCAGATGGCTTCGGAAAAGGGAATAGCCGGCAGGCTGAAAGCGATACCGGACACACCTGCCTATATGGAGGCATCGACGTATTACTGGCGCAGGAGTGAAGATCCGGATTTTGATTTGAGGGACGTACGCAGGGCCTGGATGACATCGGTTATGAAAGGACTGGCTGATCAGGATGCGGTCGTCATGCTGGAGGATTATAGTGGGGACAGGGTGTTATGTGAACTTTCCGCTGCGATGCTGGCGAATTCGGAATCGAGGAAGAGATATGAGAAGATCATATTTTCTTTTCCCGCCGGAGTATTGAAAAGTGTTGCCAGAATACTGTCTGCTTCGGCACTCGTTGCTCCTTCGGCCTATGACCTTCAGGGCATCATCGGTGTGATAAGACAGGGACAATGGCTTCCGGAGCCTGTTAAGGATTCTTTTGAAGAGAGTTTGATGTTCAATACCCATCTCCTTCCCGGAGATTCTGACGGCATTTATGAGATATTGAAGGACAGGGAGCCGCTGTCCATGTACGGAGAATTCATCCTCGCATCATCTTATTACTTAAAAGGGGATTATCATTCTGCATCGGCTCATTTTACCAAAGGGTTCAAGCTGAAGACGAAAGAGAAAAAATGGATAGGCTCTCCCGTGCTGGACCTGATGTATGTCTCGAATCTGCTTATGGATGGTTCTTCCAAAGCGGCTGTGGCCATCGGGCGCATATTGGAGAAAAAAATATATGATGTCTTTGAATACGAGCCCATTATGCTGCTTGTTCGCGCCCTGAAAGGTGAGAATGTGGAGAAGCCGGCCCGCGATTTGAATGCCAGGGCGGAGCAATATGGTTATTCCGGTCTTAACCTTTTGCTCACGGCGACCGTGCTGAGCCATATCGGCGAACTGTCTCCAGATGAAAAAATGAGTCTTAAGGCACGACAGATCGTGCGTGATACTCCGGAGTTCGCATTGTTTAAGGACGGATCGTTCCTCCCGCCATATAGCAAACCGGAGAAGTGGGTCAGTGCCATCAATGAATTGATGAACAAGTTGGGATACTCTGAAGAAAAGCAGCCGAAGGTCAGTGTATCGTCCGGAGCCCGTGTGGCATATCTTATTTCAGAAAACAAGTATGTGCAGCCGATACTCCAGAAGAGCAAGGACGGAGTGGTGTGGAGCAAGGGGCGGAATATCGCGATGACTTCATTCAGAATCGGTATCCCCGAGATGAATGAACAGGACAGGGCTGTGTCAGCCAGAGTCAAAGAATATAGAGGATGGTACGGTCCAGTCTCCTATGATTTGTCCGGAGATGCCGTCATCGCGGCTCTGGCCGGACATCCTGCCGTGTTCGATATGGATAACCCGGACATCCGGATAGATATAGTAAAGGAAGAACCGTATCTGGTAATATCCAGAACTGACGGAGGATTCAGGGTCGAGAGCAATGTGTCGGTAAAGGATATCAACGGTAAGCAGATGGTGCTTCGGGAGAACATATCGCTTTACAGGGTGGTTGAAGTATCAACCCGCCAGAGGGAGATTATCTCTTCGCTGTGCGGAATGACGCTGCCTGTAGAAAGCGAATCCAAGATGAAGACCCTGATGTCTTTTCTGGCGAAGGATATACAGGTACATTCCGATATAGTACAAGATAGCACTTCACTGAAGGAAGTGCCTGCTGACAGCAGGATTACTGCCATGATGCAGCCGTTTGAAGAGGGGATGGCCGTGAATCTGTATGTAAAACCTTTTACGGAAGCGGCCCCGTACCTTACTCCGGGTAAGGGTAATCTCTCCGTGATGTCGAAGATAGATAACATACCTGTCAGGACTGTCCGTAATCTGAAGGAAGAAAAAATCAATTTGAATACCATACTCGATGCTTTGGGAGAATTGTTCCCGGAAGAGTTTCTCTCCGGCAGCACGTCGCTGTATTGTCAGGATGCTTCGGTTTCGCTGTCTGCACTGGAGGTATTCAATTCCTATAAAGATACAGTCAGGCTGGAATGGCCGGAGGGGTGTAAATTCAGATTGGCCGGGAGTGCGGACGTGAAGAATTTCAATATCTCCGTCCGCAGCCGCACCAACTGGTTCGAGGTGGAGGGATCTGTTCGGGTGGATGAGGAAAGAGTGCTTCAGCTCTCTGAGATATTGAATCTGTACCGCAGCCGGAAAGGGCGGTTCATAGAAATAGGGGATGGTGAATATCTGGCACTGACAGAGAAACTCCGCAAGCAGATAGAAACTCTGGATTCATACACCTCACCTGAAAAGGGTAAGCTCAAGATGGCCAAAGTGGCTGTTTCCGCCATCAATTCCATAGAAGAAGCCGGAGTGGCCGTATCGGAAGATGCCGCCATCAAAAAGTTGATGAACAGAGTGAAGGCGGCCGGAAAAGAAGAATTTGAGATTCCAGAGGAACTCAGGGCGGAACTGAGGGATTATCAGGTGGAGGGCTACAGATGGATGTGCCGTCTGGCGGCCTGGGGCGCCGGAGCTTGTCTGGCGGATGATATGGGGCTTGGAAAAACGGTTCAGACTCTGGCCGTGCTGTGTCGCAGGGCGTCAGAAGGTCCTGCACTGATAGTCGCTCCCGCATCGGTGATGCCCAACTGGCAGAGGGAGTGCGACCGTTTCGTTCCGTCCCTGAAGGTGTCTGTCCTCAACGGTGCTTCACAGGAAGAGCGCTCGGATTATGTGAATTCGGCCGGGAAAGGGGATATGATACTTACCACGTACGGAGTTTTGGTGAGTGATGCCGAACTGCTGCAGTCGGTATCGTGGAGCACCATAGTTTTGGATGAGGCTCATGTGATTAAGAATAAGGATACGAAACAGTCTGCCGCCTGTATGGGGTTGAATGGGGATTTCCGGATAATTCTCACCGGAACACCCCTCCAGAATAATCTCGGCGAGCTGTGGAATCTCTACCAGTTCATAAATCCGGGTATTCTGGGGAACTTTACCCATTTCAGGGAGCACTTTCTGGTACCGATACAGGAACATTCGGACAAGGAGGTCCAGAGACAGCTCAAGAGACTGGTACAGCCGTTCCTTCTGCGCAGGACCAAATCTGACGTGCTGGATGAGCTTCCGCAGAAGACCGAGCAGGTGCTCTATGTCGAACTCTCCGAAAATGAAAGGGCACTTTATGAGATGGTCCGCCGGCAGGCTGAGATGGAACTCGAAGCCCATCAGTCCTCGCTGGTCAAGACCATTTCGGATATCCTGAAACTCCGCCAGATAGTATGTTCTCCGGAACTCGTGAACGCAGGTATTGCCGGAGGCTCATCGAAAATCAAAGAGTTGATGCGGCTGGTTCCGGATCTTATTTCAGGACAGCATAGGGCACTGGTGTTCAGTCAGTTCACTTCATTCCTGGCTTTGGTCAGGAGGGAACTTGACGCTGAGGGGATACCGTATCAATATATGGACGGGAGTACTCCGATACCGGAGCGGCAGAAGATAGTGAAGGACTTCCAAAGGGGGGACTGCCCTTTGTTCCTCATCAGTCTGAAAGCCGGAGGGCTGGGATTGAACCTTACTGCTGCGGATTATATCATCCATCTGGACCCGTGGTGGAACCCGGCAGTGGAGGACCAGGCATCGGACAGGGCATACCGTATAGGAC
>DCIQ01000192.1 GCA_002317435.1 Bacteroidales bacterium UBA1722
GCGGAAAATTCCATGTATGCGGCCGGAGAACCGGTCAGCCAGGAAGAATTCAGGCTGAAACTGGTATTCTGTCCGGCCTTGAAGATGTCAGTCTGGGGGTTCAGCTTTATTTTCAGTCGGTTGGGCTTGACTGTCTCGATATGAAGAGCTTTGTGGAAGGTGGCTCCTCCGACCTTGAAATATGCATTCCAGATCCCGGTAGGGTCATCCTGGGCTGTAGGGATATCGAACCGGTAGAGACCCTTCATCCCCCCGGTGTTGATTTTTCTGGTGTGGAATTGTCCCTGCGGGGTATAGACTTCGAGGAGGACGGGATGGTCTTCCGGCACGCTCTTGCGCCGGGAATCGATCATAAGGGCCAGATGAAGGGTGTCACCGGGCCTCCAGACTCCGCGTTCTCCATAGACGAAACCTTTCATCCCGTCGGAGAGTTTCTCTCCTGATGTGTCGAACCTGCTCAAGGATTTTTCCTTTCCCTGCTCCACGTGCAGGTATGCACTTTTCGAACCGTGTCCGGCTGCCAGCAGGAACGGCCTGCCCGAAAGGGTTATCTCGGCGAATCCGTCGGAACCTGTGCTGCCTTTTCCCACTTCCTGAAGCTGATAATTGTAGGCGGTGATCTCGGCGCCCTGTACAGGTGAAGTGGATACCAGGTCCGCCACGCATACCCACATTCTGTCCGCTTCCGCCATTTTGGCTATGATGCCCATATCGGAGGAGAAAAGATTCCTGGAATCGAATTTGCCGGATCCCATATAATAACTGAGCGTGGAGGGATCGTCCGCTTCGTTGTATTCGTAATGTTCCCAGTCAAAATATTCATCGGAATACCATGAGACGGGGGTGTCCCAGACGTCTTTTTCCTTCCTCGATATTTCCCCGTTCCCGGATTTGAGAGAGGCGCTCTCCTCGGCTGTGGCATAAATGGTATGAGCTCTGCCGAAAGAAAGATGGACTCTGTAGATCGCTCCCGGATCCCTGTGGAACAGGCCGCTCAGGTCGATGGTGTAGTCCTCGGTCCTGGACGGGCTCTTCATCGGGTCTCCGTCCAGACGGACGGTGTTCTTGTAGATGAGCCTTCCGGAACGCTTGAGCTGACAGTTGTCACCGATTCCGTTATCCTGGAAGAACATCTTGAGATTATTCTCATAAATCTTGATGATGCTCACGTCCACCGCTTTCAGTCCGATGGCCCTGACGGGTATCCTGAAACTGTCTTCATCCGGGAGGATGTTTCCGCTGAAGGCGAACTTCACGGCAGGTTTGATTCTTCCCGCAGTGAAATGTCCGCAGTACACTTCCGCAAGAGCTGTCCCGGCCCGACTTTTCACCGCATCTGATACTTCGAGTTCGATATCCTTTACGGGGTCCGGTCCGGAGAAATACAGTCTGGCTATGTTGGAATCTATCTTGATGAAATATCTCGCCACATTCTTGAGGACGATGAAACCTTCGGTCGCGGCGCTTCCGGAAAGAGGTTCGGAGAAAGTCACCTCTATGAAGGGACTGTCTTCAAGGATAATCCTGGAATCCGTGACCTTGAAATCCCCGAGTCCTGGAATGGAGATTTTCTCCTCGACAGCGTCATCATAGCCATCCGGTCTGGCATCGAAAGATACGTTGAGAGATGATGCCCCTTCCCGGCGTTCTATTCCGTTGATGACGAAAGTGAAACTTTTCCCGTCTTCCGCCGGCGTCCACGTGATGTCACCGATTTTGAGGTCGCATGCGGTTTTCAGTCTGGCTCTTGCCTTGTCGGAGTCCATCTTGTCGCTAAGTGTGACGTTTCCTTCCACGTCGGCTATCGCAGGATTCTTCTCGTCGATATGGACACTTCCCAGAGAGAGCCTGGCGGTCAGGCTTGCCGTGCGGAAGCTGAAACGAAAGATATTGTCCTCCTTCTTCTTGACCTTCACCACTTTTCCGAGCTTGAACGTGGCCACATATTCCGTCCCGGATTTCATCGCCCCGTCTTCGGGAATGAATTCCACCGACGAATCGGATATCCAGTACGTCTTTCCCTTGATGGCCGGCTTGAATGAGAAAAGTTCGGCTCCGGTTTTTCTGGCTATATCGTGCGTGAAGTTTATGCGTATGACCGCATCACGGCTGACAGTGCCTCCGGTGAAGGAAGAGATGTAGGCGTTGAACTCCGTGGATGGCTCCTCGTGATGCCTTCCGCAGGATGATGCGCAGAGAACGGCCAGCGCGACGGCAAAAGTCTTCAAATATCTCATGATGTTGTCCGTATATGTATTTTATGTCGATAAAGCGCCTCTGAATATCATGTTCTGCTGATTTTCAGAGCTTTATTTCGTGCCTGAGCTCCCCCTCCGGGGAGAATGTCCTTATGTGGAAGCGGCCGTCTCTCCAGCGGCAGTCCATCAGTTCGCAGGAGGCGTTCACCACTATCGGAAAATCGTTCCCCATGGATCCGGGGTCACATACCAGATAGTGATGCAGATCGGCACCTATCATCAGATCGATTCCCGCTTCGTTCAGCAGAGGCACTACGTGATGATTCAGATATCTCTGGACACGGAGTTTGTCTTTTTCGGGAGAGTCTATCATCGGAGAATGCACGATGCATACTTTCACCGGAGCATCTTTGAACGATGGTTCCGTGACCGCCTTGCGGGCCCACTCCAGCTGCTCTTCTATATAGTCCGTGAACTGTTCTTCCCCGCAGTACAGCAGCGAGCGGTCGGGTCCGGTTTCTCCTCCGTCCAGCACGATGAATGCGACCGGCCCCTGTCGGAATGTGTAATAGAAGGCTTCCGAGACATCATTCGGAAACAGTGATGGGAGATATTCGATGCCGGTTCCGCGCCCCTCGTGATTCCCTCTGGAGAACTGGACGGGCAGTACGGCACTGATGCCGGAAAGGGGCTGGATCTCCCATTTCACATAATCTTCCCGAACGTAGTTCCCTGTGGAGATGATGTCTCCGTTCAGCAGAATGAAATCCGTCTCTTCGGGTCTGATCTGCGACACGAGCGACTTGTAGGCCGTGGTGTCCATATGGATGTCATTCATCACGGCGAAGTGACATTCCCCGGCCTCACTGTCGTATGTCCTGACGGTATGCCACTCTCCGGCATATTCCTCGCCGAAGACGGGATAACGGGGATTCGAATCGTCTGTCAGAACCTGCCCTCCCACACGGTAACATATATCCCCGCCCCGGGGCAGACCTGTCAGTCTCACTGAATGGAAGAGTCCGAATGTCCTCCGTCCGGCGAAGGTGTCATATTTCCTTACGCCGTCCGAAGTCTCCACCCATCCCATTCCGGGCTGTGTGCCGGTCCACAGTACGGTGAGTGAACTGTCCGACACATTGGTGACCCACGGACCCGCCCCGATGCCGTCACCCGCCCGGGATATCTCCGCGGAGACTCCGGACAGGATGACGGATATCAGAACAGAAACGGATACTTTCCTGAACATGATTCCGGATGATTGACTATTCCTGAGGCTTGCCCTCATCCTCGAACTCGTAGAACCTGACCCAGTCCACAGTCATGGCAGCGGGGAGGTCTTCAAGGACCGCCGGTCCGGGCCAGCTGGCACCCACCTGCATATCTATCATCAGGTAGAATTCCCTGTCGAATGTCCACTGTGCCTTCACGGGGACGGGGGTGCCGTCGGGTGCCTCTGTCATTTTTCTGTAGGTCAGAGTGTTCACATCATTGATGAAATACTTGATGCTGTCCCTGTAGTGCTCCACGGCGAAAACGTTGTACCCTTCGGGGTCGATGGCGCCCGTGGCGCTCTTCTCCTGATAGGGGTCTCCGTCATTCTGCAGGTTGAAGGAGGTATGGATGGTCTGATAGGCGAACGGATCGAAGTTCAGCCTCTCGCAGATGTCGATCTCACCGTAGTTCTTGTATGACGGGTAATCTTCCCAGAACGGGTCACCGCTGACATCTTCCGTTTCGGCGGGCATCATCCAGATGGCAGGCCATCCGCCGCCGGTTCCTTCGAGTTTCACGCATATCTCGAGACGTCCGTATCCGAAACTCTTCTTTCCCTTGGTGGCGATGCCTCCGGTCAGGAGCGAGGCGGTGTCCCCGGGTACACCGGGATTTGCTATTGCCCGGAGGGCAATACGGCCGTCACCTACCTGGTAGAGTTCGTCCAGATCGGACATGTGCCAGCACCACTGGGCCCCTCCGCGGGGGATTTTCGACCACACGGCCGTGTCGAGAGTGTCTCCGTCGAATTCTTCCATCCACGACGGTCCGGCCACTTCTGCAGCCTTGGGAGCGCAGGAGCCCGCCACGAGTGCCAGCACTGCGAGCATCATAAGATTCTTTTTCATAAGCGTTTTTGTTTTCAGTATTTTATGTGATTGAGGTGATTGTAGTCGTCGAACAGCTTCAGGCAGGCGTCACGGTCCATCTGTGTGAGATAATCGCCGAGTTTTTCGCGGCCGCCGAATATCTTGTCGAACTTGTCGTCACGGAATCCGATGAGGCTGTTGTCTTCGATGGTGCATCCGTAATAGATTCTGTCTATATTGGCCCACATGCAGGCACATAGGCACATGTGACAGGGCTCGCCCGTAGTGTACAGTTCGCACCCCGTAAGGTCGAATGTGCCGAGCTCCCGGCAAGCCTTCCGGATGGCATCGATTTCCCCGTGGCAGCTCGGGTCATTGTCAGCGAGGACATGGTTGTGTCCGGAGGCTATGATCTCTCCGTTTTTTACTATTACCGAACCGAACGGGCCGCCGTGCCCCTGTGTAATTCCTTTCCGGGCCTCGTCTATGGCAAGCTGCATGAATCTGTTTGTTTCCATGTGCCGATGTTGAAATGAAGTTTTTTTACAGTTGTGCCGATGGCTTCCGGTAAGTGCCGTCCACCCCCGGAAGACTCCGGATGACCTTGGCCACGTTTATGATGTGGTCGGCGATACGCTCGGTATCGGATGAAAGTTCGAGGTACTGGGCTCCTGTGGCAGGGGTGCAGATGCCTTGGGTCAGTCTGGATATGTGGTTGTCCTCCATCATTTTGGTATAGTCGTCTATCCGCTCCTCCACTTTGTTGGCTTCATCCAGCAGGTCTGCGCTCTCCGAATCATAGGCATCGATGGCCTTGTCGTAGAGAGTGTGCACCAGTTTCCTCAGCTGGCTTATCTCATAGAGGGCATCGTCGGAGAACGTATGTCCGTCCGCCTTCAATGCGTCTGCATATTCCACGATGTTCACCGCATAGTCACCTATACGCTCTATGTCTCTCACTGACCGGTAGGTGGTGGTGAGGTACAGCCGGTCGTGTTCGCTCAGACCTTTCTTGTCGGAGAGTCTTACGACGAAGTCCACCAGCGAACGGTTTATGAAATTTATTTCACTTTCGGTCGCGTAGAATTCCCGGCATTGCGAGAAGTTCATGGTAGTGATTATATCCATCGCCCTGTCGAAGTTCGCGATGGAGAGTCCGGACATCCTGAGAATCTCTTTCTTGGTCATGTCCACAGCCACGGGAGGAGTGCTCAGAATGTTGTCATTCACGAATTTGAGTGTCAGAGTTCCGGTTCCTTCGGCTCCTTCTTTTTCGGGAACCAACCGCGTTACGGCGGTGACAAGCAGTTCCGTCAGGGGAAGCATTATGAACACAGTGAGGACATTGAAGACCGTATGGAACATGGCCAGCTGAGTCTGGGGAGCGCCGGGGAACATCTTGTCGAAGAGTACGCCGTATGTTACGGCTCCGGAAGTGAACATCCCGAGAATCCATCCGGCCAGCATGAATATGACGACACCGGCACAGTTGAAGATGAGGTGTATCATGGCGGTCCTCCTGGCATTGACACCGCTGGTCATACCTGCTATGATGGCCACCACGCAGGAACCTATGTTGGAACCCATCGTCAGGAAGATGCCCTGGTCGAGGGAGATGAGTCCGGTGACTACCATCGCCAGAGCGATGGAGGTCATGACGGATGAACTCTGTATTATGGCGGTGAATACGGCACCGATTATGACCAGCATTACAGGAGAACTGATTCCGGCGAGAAATGTCTTCACCCCGTCCAGCGCCGCGAAATTCTCCATCGAACCGCTCATCAGGGAGAGTCCCACGAAGAGCATTCCGAATCCTGTCATGATCCCGCCCGCCGTTTTCAGGTCATTTCTCTTCGAGAACAGGGAGATGAACGCTCCTATGCCGGCGAATGCGGAGAATATCACCGTAGTGGAGACTGCGTTCGAACCGAACATTCCCAACGCTACGATCTGGGCCGTCACGGTGGTACCTATGTTGGCGCCGTATATTATGGTGGCGGCCTGGGTCAGTGAGATTATGCCGGCATTCACGAAACCGATGGTCATTACGGTAGTGGCCCCCGAACTCTGTATGGCCGCCGTACCGGCAGTTCCGATACCTACCCCCAGAAGTTTGCTGCCGGAGGCCTTTGAAAACATCTTTTTGAGTCTGTCTGAACTTGCGGATTCCAGATTCGAACTCATCATCTGACAGGCTATCAAAAAGATTCCTATGCCTGCCAGTAAGGTGAGTATAGCGGAGATAATCGCTGTAGTGCCCATTTGGATAAATCTATTACTGCAAAAATAGTTAAATAAAGGGCATATTCAATTTGTTTTTCGTAAATTTGCGAAGATATGAAGATAACGATATTGAATCAAGTGCCGGAATTGAACCGGGTGCGGGATTTCATATTTTCCGTCGGATCCGAGTTTTCATTGTGCAAAGCCCTGACCGAGAAGATGAATCTCGTAATGGAAGAGGCTGTCTCCAATGTCATTCTCTATGCCTATTCGAAAGGGAAAGAACATGAGATAGAGATAGAGTGTCTCTGGAATGCTCCCCCGCAGGGGAAGTCGGACACCTTTTCCGGCGCCCTGTCGTTCCGTATAGTCGATACCGGGATGGAATTCGATCCTACCGTCATGGGAAATGTCGATGTGACCCTTCCGGCGGAGGAGAGGGATATAGGCGGCCTCGGGATATTTTTGGTGAAGAATATAATGGATGAGGTGATATACCACCGGATAGAGGACAGAAACGAACTTACTCTGGTCAAGTATGTGAGAAAAGATCAGATCATCATGAAATGAAAATAAAACTATAAACGATTTATGATTTTTACTTTTACCAAAGATGCGGACGGCATCGTCAATGCGGTTCTCGGCGGCCGTCTTGATACCACCAATGCGGAAGATTTCGGAAGGCGGATACAGCCTCTTATGGATGGCGCGAAGAATGATGTCGTAATGGACTGTGCGGATTTGGAATATATATCCAGTTCGGGGTTGAGAATGATGCTTACCCTCCTCAAGAACGTGAAGCAGACCGGCGGTTCCCTTAAATTGTTGAATATGAGAGCCACCATCAGGGAAGTCTTCGACATGACAGGATTTTCAAAACTGTTTGATATCCAGTAGGGCCTTCGCGGAGCCGGGATTCGCGATTTCGATCCAGCCTTCGCGGTCCACGTTCCTGAACTTCTTGTCGCTTGCGAATTTCTGCAGGTGCACCCTTTGATATGTACCCGGATTTACCAGAAAATGCACTGGGGGTCCGGGATTTTCCATTTTGAATCCCAGACGGCGGTATACTTCCCCGTCGCCCCATTCCAGATCAGCGTAGCTCATCACCTGTGCCGGCCGTGCCGCCTGTATGAACGCTTTCAGGATTTTTCCCATCCCTCCGGCCACCCTGAACCGGGGAAGCGAGGCGTATCTCTCCCATTCATTGTTTTTGGAGAATGTGCCTGCGGCAATCATAACCGGCGAGTCGGCCATCCCGCTTTCACCGGACCCGGTGGCCCTGATTCTGAACAGACCGAACCGGAAAGGGGTTCTCGTGGTTCCGTAGGAGTGGTGCCGATTCAGGAAATCGGCCGCTTTTTCCTGCGTTATCTCCCTCACTTCGCAGTTTCTGGCGAAAACCGTATGCCCTTTTCCCAGATGGCTTTTCAGCCTGT
>DCIQ01000143.1:0-537 GCA_002317435.1 Bacteroidales bacterium UBA1722
CGTCCGAGTGTATATTCATAGATGATAATCCGGTGAATGTGGATGGCGGCAGGGCTGTGGGCATAGACGGTATCCGCTTCACCACCCCCGAAAACCTGATAGCAGAACTGAATGCTTTCGGGGTCAATTTCTGATGCCTTCTTTTGATGCTTTTACATGGCGGCAGCGGGTATCCTCCGGGGCCTGTAGACGCCCATGTCTACATGAATGGGAGGGGCCCGCGGCGAAGCCGTGGGAGGGATGAGCGAAGCGAAGGCCCCGGAGGATACCCGCTGCCGCCAACCATTTTTAAATTAACTGTTTACATCTTGTAGTCCAGGGCGCGTGAGATAGGTGCCGCGTCCAGCGGGCTGAAAAGCCCCGCCCTGTATTTGAACAGGCCGGTGACGGCGATCATCGCCGCGTTGTCGGTGGTGAACTTGAGTTCGGGGACGAATGTGGTCCATCCTCTCTTCTCTCCTTCGCTTATTATGCGGTCGCGCAGGCCCGAATTCGCGGAGACGCCCCCGCCGATGGCGATTTGCCTGATGCCTGTGA
>DCIQ01000143.1:572-7215 GCA_002317435.1 Bacteroidales bacterium UBA1722
AGCTTGTCCATCAGTATGTCTATGAGGGCTTTCTGGAAAGAGGCGCAGATGTCGGGCATATTGCTCTTTATGAATTCGGGATCTTCCTTTATCCTGTCTCTCAAGAAGTAGAGCAGGGAAGTCTTGATGCCGCTGAAACTGTAGTCCAGACCGGGTATGTGGGGCTTGGCGAATTGGAATCGGGAGGCATCCCCCTCCTTCGCAAGACGGTCTATGACCGGTCCTCCCGGGTATCCCAGATCCATGATTTTCGCGCATTTGTCGAAGGCTTCTCCGACGGCGTCGTCTATGGTATGTCCCAGCACTTCGAATTTCAGATAGTCGTCCACCCTGACTATCTGGGAATGTCCTCCGCTGACCAGAAGGGCGAGGAACGGAAACTCCGGAACGGGTTTTTCGTGCCCTTCCTGCCGGATGAAATGGGAGAGGATGTGTCCCTGAAGGTGGTTCACTTCGATGAGCGGCTTCCCGATGGACAGTGCGAAGCCCTTCGCGAACGACGTTCCCACCAGAAGGCTTCCCAGCAGTCCCGGTCCTCTGGTGTATGCGATGGCATCTATGTCACCTTTTTCTATGCCGGCATCCGCCATGGCCTGTGAGACGACAGGGAGGATATTCTGCTGATGGGCCCTGGACGCCAGTTCCGGGATGACCCCTCCGTACCGGCGGTGGACATCTTGGGACGCCATGACGTTACATAGCATATACTCGTCTTTCAGCACTGCCGCCGACGTGTCGTCGCACGAGGATTCGATTCCTAAAATTATCGCCATTTCAAATACGTTTTGGACGCGCAAAAATACATAAAAAGACTTAATTTTGTAAGTCCATAAGAGGTTCGGAACAAATGGTGAATAAGAAGAAAATCATCTTGGCGGTTCTTCAGGGGCTGTTCCTGCTCCTGATACTGATTCCCCTCTTTTTTGTCGTGATTTTTCAGATTCCGGCTGTTCAGACCCGGGCGGCCCGCGGTGTGGTCTCCCTGCTGGAGAATTCCATAGAAGGCAGCATGTCGATAGACCGCATATCCGTGGTTCTGTTCAACAGGGTCGTGGCCTATGATATGACCGTTACCGGAGACGGAGGCGAAGGGGTGTGGGGGGACGGGGATACCACGTCCTATTATAATCCGGGAGATACGCTTGCCCACGTGGGCAAACTGTCCGTCACGTTTTCGCCGTTCGACCTTCTCGGCGGAGATCTCCGTGTCCGTCGCGTAGTAGTGTCAGGTGCCAGTTTCCGTCTGCTTACAGAGGCCCCGGACCGGATGACCAATCTTTTCAGAATTTTTCGTCTCCGCCCCCCGGATATCGCATCGGAGAGACCGAAAGGGAATATTCCCGACCTGTCCGCGGACGATGTCCGTCTGGAAAATTCCTCCCTCCGCGTTTCGAATCCATTCTCGGCGGGAGTCGTGCAGAATGGGGCGGAACTGATGAACTACCGGGATATAGTCGTCAGGAATATAACAGGCCGTTTTTCGAATCTGAAGACCCGTGACGGCATTCTTACCTGCAATATAAATTCTCTCTCCGCGATCGAGAGGAGCGGCGCCGACCTGAGGATGCTGACAGGAAAATTCTATTTGGGACCGCAGGAGGCCGGGATGGACGATATGTTCCTGCAGGAGGGGGACGGCACTTTCCTGAGGGCAAGCCACCTGTCATTTCATTATGGAGACCAGAAGAACCTGGAGGATTGGGTGAACAAGGTGGTGATGGACGTTACGTTCACCGGCACCGAGTTCGAGTTCCATACCATCAGGCATTATACCCCTGCGATGGCCGGGAACCATCTGAAACTGGTGCTGGACGGCAGGGTGACCGGCACGGTGGCGGATATTCATGCGGACCATCTCCATGTTTCTCTGCCTGACGGCAATACCGGCGTCGATTTGAATCTGGAACTGTGCGGCATCCCGGACATGCCGAACACCACCATCTCCGGGACTGTCTCGGGGGTGACCGCCACGATGCCGGACGTGGTCACCATAGCGTCCGATTGGAGCGGCAATCCCCGGAGGAAGGAACTGGAGAAACTGGCTGTCGGAGAAATGGCACGTTACCGTGCGGATATCGGCGGCCCTTTCAGGAATATGCACGTAAGGGGAGACATGCACGTGGCCGGAGGCACTTTTACCCATGACGTGCATCTGCACATGTTCGCTTCGGAGTCCATCTCTGTGGACGGGACCGCCGCCGTCTCGAATGTCGATCTCTCCCGCATCACCGGTGTGAAAACGCTTGGCCCGGCGGACGTGAAGATGGGAGGTTCGTTATCCGTTTCTATTGCCGGAGGCAATACCGTCACACTCGATTCCCTCGCGGTGGACGGGCTGGAGGTCAACGGATACCGGTTTTCGGATATTCTGGCCCGGGGGAAGATGAAGGATGGTGTCGCGGACCTGCGGGTGGTGAGCCACGACGATGCATTGGAGCTGCTGGCTCATCTGCAGGCGGATTTCACGGATGGACAGGGCTGGAAGAATATCGGGATGTTCTTTCAGGTACCGTATGCTGATCTGGAGAAGATGCATCTGGTGTCCGGAGGGGGGATTTCCAGAATAGAGGATGTCTGGGGGAATGCCCGGATGAACGTCAGGAGCTTGCGGGATATCTTCGGAGAGGTGCGCCTTCGTGGTCTTTCATATATGAATGACAGGGGGAAATATGTGTTGGATACTCTGTTTCTGGCATCGGACATCCGGGACGGACGATATCTTGTGAATCTGAGTACACCTGTCATCAGCGGGAACTATGTCGGGGAAGACCCTGTGGCTGAGGCTGTAGCCCGGATGAAAGACCTCCTGCTGAAGAATCAGTTCGATGACGTTTTCCCGTCTGCCGGGCATAATCCGGGGGTTCTGGACGGGCCAGGGAACGATTCCCTCATCCTCCATATCCACACTCCGCAGGAATTTACCGATATCCTCTCTCCAGGTCTGTTCGTTTCGCAGAATACTTCAGTGACGTTCTCCCTTCGGGAAGATGACCGTTTCGATATGGATTTCACCTCATCCAGACTGGCCAAGAATCAGAACTATCTGAGAAACGTGGATGTCAGGATAGACAATCCGGATTCGCTCCTCCGTGTCAGGTTCACCTGTCCGGAGATAAATTTCGGCGGACTCAACCTGACGGGGAATACTCTGGATCTGGAATCACTCGGGGGTATCATCCGTATGGAATACCTTTTCAATAACGCAGGGGCATCCACCAGAACCGAGATGGAATTTTCGTCGAATGTCTTTTTCAGCCGGAATGCCGGAAATGAGCTTCAGACCAATATTTTCATAAATGAGTCGGATTGTTTCCTGAACGGGATGAAGTGGCATATCCCGGCTTCGGATGTCATAATCGGCAAGAAATATCTGTCATCAGATGGTTTCCGACTCTATAATGACGGGCAGGAAATATCGCTTCAGGGGGTCGTTTCGGAAAATCCCGAGGACGAGATGAAGCTCCGGCTGGACCGGTTCGATATAAGCATGATGGATATATTCCTGAGGAACAAGCTGAACCTCGGAGGAGATTTTACAGGTGACATGACTGTCCGGGACCTTTACGGGATAGCGAATATCCTGATGGACCTGCATGGAGACAACGTGCTTTTCCACAAGAATGAGGTGGGACAGCTGGATATCAGAAGCAAGTGGGATCCCAGGCAGGAGAGGATACTCCTGATATTGAACAACAAGTTCAGGGATATGAATCCGCTGAATATTTCCGGCTACTATCATCCTGCCGACAGGTACCTCTTCATGAACTTGTCCCTTCGCGATCTGGCACTGACATATATTAACCCGTTCCTCGGGAATGTGGTCAATGTAACGGGAGGTACCATATCCGGTGACATCTCCCTTCAGGGCCCCATCGACGATCTTGTAATCACCAACGAAGATACCCGTTTCGTGAACCTGTCCTTCAGTCCGGTATTCACCAAAGTGCCTTATGTGATGAACGGAAGGATGGATTTTACGGAGAATGTGATAACTTTTCGAGATATCGTCGTAACGGACAGAAATGACCATTCCGCCCATTTGAACGGTTCCATCAGCCATAACTTCTTCAAGGATATGAATATGGACCTGTCGCTGTCGTTCAGGGACTTCGACTTGCTCGATACCAGAGAGCGCGATTTACCCGCATTCTACGGCAAGGTGACCGGGAACGGGTATGTGACCGTGAAAGGTCCTTTGGAGAATCTGGAACTGTCGGCCCTCTTCGAAAACGGTATCGGCACCAATGTCCATATCCCTTTGTCGAACGCCTATTCGGCCTCTGTCAGGAATCTGCTTTCCTTTAAGAATTATGAAGTGGTAGAGGTGGACCCGTACGAACAGTTCCTGAACAGAATGCGGCACAAGGAGAAGTCAAATTCGTTGTTTACGGTTTACGCACACGCCAGACTGAACGATGACGCCCTGATAAGTGTGGATATCGACAAGAGTATGGGCAATGTGATAAACTGCCGCGGGGCGGGGAATGTGGAACTGTATCTTAACCCTTCCAATTCCACGCTGGATGTCCGCGGTGACTATGTGCTTTCCGGAGGGGACGTGCATTATTCGGTGGCCGGGCTGCTGAACAAGAATTTCACTTTGGATGACGGCGGGACGATTAAATTCAACGGTCCCGTCAGCAGTACCACGTTGAACCTCGGGGCGACATATCGCACCAAGGCCTCCGTCTCCACTCTGCTTGCGGATACCACCTCGGTAGGTACCAGACAGACGGTGCTCTGCGGGGTGAAGGTAAGGGGACCTCTCGCGAATCCGAGAATCTCTTTTTCCATCGATATTCCCGATCTGGAGCCCATGACGAAAGGACGTGTGGAGACAGCACTCTCTTCCGAGGCCAAGATGCAGCAGCAGTTCATGTCCCTGATGGTTACCGGAGGGTTTATGCCTGACCGGCAATCCGGAGTGGAGAACAGCAATTCCATCCTCTATTCCAATGCGGGGGAGATGGTGGCCAATCAGGTGAACAACATATTCCGTTCTCTGGACATACCTCTGGATATGGGACTGAATTATCATAAGGGAAACAGGAGGGATATGATAGACGTGAACCTTTCTTATCAGGCCTTCAACAACAGGCTTGTGCTGAACGGGAGCGTAGGGAACAGCCAGACTTCCGCGAACTGGGGCGGTAATTTCGAGGCGGAACTGAAGCTGGACAGACTGGGCAAATTCCGCCTCTCCCTCTTCACCAAGGCCCCCGACCAGTATAAGAATATCCTCGACAACTCCCAGAGGACAGGATTCGGATTCGCTTTCCAGAGTGATTTCAACCGGTTCGTGGAGGTGTTTCTCGGAAGACGCAAGAAAGAAGAATACGAAAGAAAACTTATGGAAGAGGCGGAAAGGGAACTCCTTCTGGAGTCCGGACAGATGCCTCAGGAAGAAAAATGAAGGAAGTGGAGATATCATATCCGGCTCAGTCGAAACCCGATGAACCGGCGTTGAAAGCCCTTTGTGCCGGAGCCATGGGAGTCCGGAAAGAGAACGTGGCATCGGTGTCGGTGCTCAAGCGCTCCCTGGATGCCAGAGGCAGGCAGATAGTTTACCGGTGCAGGGTACAGGTATATCTGAAAGGAGAGCAGTCGTCTGACGATTTCGTGCTGAAGGAATATAGGGATGTCTCCCATGCACCGGAAGTGGTGATAGTGGGGGCGGGACCGGCCGGTCTGTTCGCTGCCTTGAAATCGCTTCAGGAAGGACTGCGTCCGATAATAGTGGAAAGAGGGGAGGATGTGCACCGGAGGAAATATGATATAGCCGCCATCTCCCGCGAAGGGAAAGTGAATCCCGACTCGAACTACTGCTTCGGAGAGGGAGGTGCGGGTGCCTTTTCTGACGGAAAACTGTATACCCGTTCGAACAAGCGGGGGGATGTCCGTGAAGTGTTGCATCAACTGGTGCTTTTCGGGGCGGATGACTCCATCCTCACGGATGCCCATCCGCATATAGGCTCCGACTGCCTTCCGCGGATTATGGAAAACATTCGCCGGTGCATAGAGGAGCACGGGGGGGAATACCGTTTTTCGACCCGGGTGACTGCCATTGAACCTGTCGGGGACGGGTGGAAGGTCTCTTGCGTGAATACGCACGGGACGGGAGCGGAGGAGACTATTGCCGCAGGCAGGATAATACTCGCCTGCGGACACTCCGCCACCGACATATATGCCCTGTTCGCCCGTAACGGGTGGGAACTGCAGGCCAAGGGGTTCGCATTGGGGGTGCGGGCCGAGCATCCGCAGAACCTCATAAATGATATCCAGTATCACGGGCGCTATGCTCCCTACCTGCCGGCTGCAGAGTATTCGCTGGTGAGTCAGGTGGACGGGCGCGGAGTGTTCAGTTTCTGCATGTGTCCCGGGGGGATTCTGGTCCCTTCCGCCACCAGGCCGGGGACGGTGGTGCTGAACGGAATGTCCAATTCGCGGCGCAACAGTCCCAGGGCGAATGCCGGGATAGTGGTTTCCGTGGAACCCGAAGATATAGACGGCATGGTCTTCGGCGGTGACTCACATCTCGGGGATGCCCTTTCCGGGCGTACCTCCGCGGAGGTGGCTTCTGCCATCAGGATGCTTCAGTTTCAGGAATCTGTGGAGAGGAGGGCCTTCGAAGCCACTCTCTCGC
>DCIQ01000163.1:0-11887 GCA_002317435.1 Bacteroidales bacterium UBA1722
CACCTGAAAATCTTAAGTATTCGAATGACCACGAATGGGTCAGAGTTGAAGGAGACACCGCAATAATCGGCATAACCGACTTCGCACAGGATCAGTTGGGAGACATAGTATTCGTCGACATCCCCTGCGAAGGAGAAACTCTCGCCGCTGGTGAAAGATTCGGCAGCATCGAAGCCGTAAAGACAGTGGCCGACGCATTCATGCCCGTCAGCGGAGAAGTCATAGAAATCAATGCCGCCCTCGAAGCCGCCCCCGAGTCCGTAAACAAAGACCCCTACGGAGAAGGCTGGATGATAAAAGTCAAGATGTCCGACGCATCTGAGCTGGACGGACTGCTTGATGCTGCAGCCTACACCGCCATCTGTTAACAACTCCCAAGCAGACGATTACATATCACACAAAAGAGCTGGCCCGAATTTATTCGGGCCAGCTCTCATTTTACCCTCACCAAGCGACATGTCATAGACAACCGAATCCCGGCAGGACGCTATTTTGTCTTCAGATAGTTCCACGTGGAACTATCTTCCGAAATATACGAGCAAAACGGATATGTCCGCTGGGGACACACCCGGAATTCTACTTGCCTCCAAAATATTCGAAGGCCGATGCAGAGCAAGTTTCTGCCGCGATTCTATAGAGATGGACGTGAGTTTCGAAAAGTCAAAATCGGATGGAATCGAAACATAACTGAGGCGTTTCAATTTCTCGGAAAGCAGATTCTCCTTATCAATATACCCTTTATATTTAATGGCTATCTCGGCAGAAGAAAGAACTTCTGACCTGAACAACTCATCTGCGGATGACTCTATATCGAAACCCGACACTTCGGCAGATTTGAAATAATCAGACTGAAGAGGCTCAGAAGACTCAATGATATCATTTGATGGGAGTGAAATCCCGTCAAATGTTCCACATGGAACAATCGGCATCAAAGACGCAAGCGATAACTCCGGGCGGGTAAGAAAATACGAAAGAGATTTCGTGGCGGAAATCTGCGAAGAAGACAGAGAGGAAAGAAAATGATTTATGCTCTCTGGCCGGAATTTAATATCGTCGAACGTAGAGATGAGAGTGTCTCTATAGGAATATTTCGAACTTGTCAAATCCATCCTCCGTCTGTCGGCAAGTCCTATTTTATATGAAACAGGTGTAAGCCTTTCGTCCGCATTATCCTGCCGGAGAAGAATACGGTGCTCTGCTCTGGAAGTGAACATACGATACGGCTCATCCACTCCTTTAGTTACGAGATCGTCGATAAGCACTCCGATGTAAGCTTGATCCCTCGAAAGAATCAAAGGCTCACGGTCGAGAATTGAGAGAGAGGCATTGATACCCGCCATCAGCCCCTGGGCGGCAGCTTCTTCATAGCCGGTAGTTCCATTCACCTGCCCAGCGAAGTAAAGATGGCCAAGGATCTTTGATTCCAAAGTGTGATTCAAATACAGAGGGTCAAAATAGTCGTACTCGATGGCATAGGCAGGCCTGTAGACTTTTACATTCTCGAATCCCTCTACCTTCTCAAGGGCGGAAAGTTGGGTGTCCAAAGGGAGAGATGAAGAGAATCCCTGAAGATAGTATTCGTTTGTGTTCCATCCTTCCGGCTCAAGAAAGAGCTGATGGCTGTCCTTATCAGAAAAAGTCCTCAGTTTATCTTCTATGCTGGGACAATACCTCGGCCCCTTCCCAGATATCTTTCCAGAAAAAAGAGGAGAACTCTTAAAGTCATTCCTGAGAATTTCATGCACTGATGGATTGGTGTGCGCGATATAGCAGGGTTTCTGGGAGATGCCTGCCTGAATGGGTGACAGATAATCGAGGAATGAAAATTTATCCGGAGACTCATCCCCTCTCTGGACTATAAGTTTGGAAAGGTCCACTGAACGGACATCAATCCTGGGAGGAGTACCCGTTTTCATTCTGCTTTTGGTAAGACCGAAAGAGTAAATCTGATCTGACAAAGAAAAAGAGGAGGGCTCCCCTATCCTGCCTCCGGACAAAGTTTCGCTGCCGATAAAAATTTTACCGTTGAGAAACGTTCCCGCAGTAAGAATAACCCGTTTTGCTTTGAATTCTGCGCCCATAGCTGTACGAACACCCGTCACAGACGAACCATTCGTGCTTAAGGACACCGCTGAATCCTGCCAAATATCTAATTTACAGTGCTTTTCGAGGATATTACGCCATATCGAGGAAAATCGCATTCTGTCACACTGGGAACGGGGGCTCCACATGGCGGGTCCCTTCGAACCATTCAGCATCCGGAACTGGAGAGTGGACAAATCCGCTACTATGCCCGTAAACCCCCCAAGTGCATCTATCTCCCTGACTATCTGACCCTTTGCAATGCCTCCTATAGACGGGTTACACGACATCTGGGCGAATTTGGTCATATCCATAGTAAGGAGTAGTGTCTCCATACCCATCCTGGCGGATGCCGAAGCGGCTTCACAGCCGGCATGACCGGCACCTATTACTATAATATCATAATTCTTCTGCATCCCAAAGAGATAAGGCTAAGTTTTCCTGTCTTCTCATTTCTTCTGATTCCTGTTCGGTATGATCATCGAATCCTGCAAGATGGAGGATACCATGAATCATCACCCGGTGAAGTTCTTCATCAAATGGCACTTTATACTCCCCGGCGTTTATCCTGACGGTATCAACACTTATGAATATGTCTCCGGAGAGGGAGCCGGACTTCACGCGCTGATCTTCTATGGTGTCGAAAGTAATGATGTCCGTATAATAATCATGAGCCAGGAACTGACGGTTGATATTGAGGAGTTCATCGTCGGAACAGAAGATATAATTTATGGTAATACGATGGAATCCTAAATTATGTGCGACAGTTTTGACCCATCTATTGATTTTTGTCTTAAATTTGGGGCTGAATTTTGTGCCCTGCTGATGATAGTATATCATATATTAGTGATGACTTTACACAGGAGACAAAAATAGAGAATTATTGAACTAATATAATATTTTATGGCTAAAATCAGCGTTATCGGCGCAGGAAATGTCGGCGCCACATGTGCAAATGTATTGGCTTTCATGAACATCGCTCAGGAAATAGTACTCCTCGACGTGAAGGAAGGTGTAGCGGAAGGTAAAGCTATGGACATTATGCAGTCAGCAAAACTTAATGGTATCTACTGTAAGGTTACCGGTGTCACCAGTGACTATAAGGCGACTGCAGGTTCCACGGTAGTGGTGGTCACCTCGGGACTGCCCAGAAAACCGGGTATGTCCAGAGAAGACCTGATAGGTACCAACTCCAAGATAGTGAAATCCGTAGTCGGTGAGGTGGTCAAGAATTCACCTAACGCTTTCGTCATCATGGTATCCAACCCTATGGATACGATGACATATCTTTCATGGAAAGCCTGCGGTATCAAGAAGAACCATCTTATAGGTATGGGCGGCGCACTTGACAGTTCCAGATTCAACTATTACCTCGCAAAAGCGCTGAAATGTCCCGTATGCGATGTTGACGGTGTAGTTATGGGTGCACATACGGATACCGCGATGGTACCAGTGATGAGTTCGGTATGGTGCAAGAGAGGCAAAATCAATGACCTGCTCAGCAAGAAAGAACAGGCACAGGTGATAGCTGATACGATGGTCGGCGGAGCCACTCTTACCAAACTCCTGGGCACATCCGCCTACTATGCTCCCGGCACATGCGCCGCTTCGGTGGCCAAGGCTATCCTGCTGGACGAAAAGAGAGTGATTACCTGCAGTGTTCCCCTCAACGGAGAATACGGTCAGGAAGATATCTGCCTCGGTGTTCCCGTAGTATTGGGTAAGAACGGTGTGGAAAAAATCGTCAAATACAAGCTTACCGACGAAGAACAGGCGAAGTTCGAAGCGAGTGCACAGGCTCAGAGGAAAACCAATTCCATACTCAAAGAGATAGGTGAATTATAGTTTTTAACAACTTTTTCAACAAAAAGTTGGATAAAATGAATATTTAACTCTATCTTTACATTCTGAATACAAAAGATAATACTTATGGAAGTTAAAAAATCTCCTAAGGCGGACCTTCAGAAACAGAAATTATTGTTTACTGAGATCGGTTTGCTGGTTTCGATAGGAATAGTCCTGCTGGCTTTCGAGTGGACATCCACAGAGAAGGCAGAGAATGTATTCGCTGATGAGACCAAAGTGGAAATTGAAGAAGAAATCATACCTGTAACCACTGAGACTCCTCCCCCACCCCCGGAAATGGCCAAGGTTCCCGTACTTTCAGACCAGATAGACATCGTCGACGATGATATCAAGGTGGATGACGACTTGTTCGTAAGTTTGGAAGACGAAGCCGGAATGGGTGTTGAAATCAAGGATTATCATGAGGAAGTAATAGAAGAGGTGGTGGAAGAGGAAGCTGTTCCTTTCGCATTGGTAGAACAGAAGCCTTCTTTCCAGGGTGGTGACCCCAATAAGTTTTCGAAATGGATCGGTGAACACCTGAAATATCCTGAAATCGCTCGTGAGAACGGTGTGTCCGGAAGGGTTATCCTCCAGTTCACCATTGAAACTGACGGTACTCTTACAAATGTCAAGGTCCTCAGAGGAGTTGATGCCTCATTGGATAAAGAAGCTGTACGTGTAGTATCCTCATCTCCCAAATGGACACCCGGGAAACAGAGGGACCGCGCAGTCCGCGTATCCTACAATTTCCCTGTAGTATTCCAGTTGAGATAATTTCAGCAGAATCAGATTAGGGCTGTCTTGAAGGCAGCCTTTTTTTTTATGGAAAAGACTATAGTAGTAGCAGTTATCGAACGGGGGACTGACGAGAGAACAGTAAATGAATATCTCGATGAACTCGAATTTCTGGCACTTACGGCAGGAGCGGAGACAGTCAGAAGATTTACACAGAAACTGGACAAAAGACTGTCGACTACTTATGTAGGCAGTGGAAAACTGGAAGAAATCAGCCGGTACGTCGAAGATAACGGAATAGAACTGGTACTGTTCGATGACGAACTGTCACCCTCACAGTTAAGGAACATAGACAGAGTCATCAGTTGCAAAATACTCGACCGTACAAATCTGATACTTGATATCTTCGCACAGAGAGCTCAAACTGCATACGCCAAAACTCAGGTAGAACTGGCACAATATCAATATCTTTTACCCAGACTGACCAGGATGTGGACACATCTGGAACGGCAGAGAGGAGGTATAGGTATGAGAGGTCCCGGGGAAAGCCAAATCGAAAGTGACCGAAGGATAATACTTGATAAGATTACCAAACTGAAGGAACAACTTTCAAAAATAGACAGGCAGATGAAGTCGCAGAGAGGTAATAGAGGAGGAATGGTAAGACTATCCCTGGTCGGTTATACGAATGCAGGCAAGAGCACTTTGATGAACCTCATATCTAAAAGTGACGTATTCGCTGAGAATAAGTTGTTCGCTACTCTCGATACTACAGTAAGGAAAGTAGTTATAGAAAATGTTCCGTTCCTGCTTTCAGATACTGTAGGATTCATAAGGAAACTTCCCACACAACTGATAGAATCATTCAAAAGCACTCTGGATGAAGTAAGAGAAGCGGACATACTGGTACATGTGGTCGATATATCAAATCCGACTTTTGAAGACCAGATCAGAGTAGTGAAAGAGACACTGTCTGACATAGGTGCCGCAGATAAACCGGTATATCTGGTTTTCAACAAGATAGATAACTACAAATGTGTTGAATTCGGAGAATTTGATCTCGGAGAGAAAACGAGAGAAAATATGACTCTGGACGAAATGAAGAACAGTTGGATATCAAAGGAGAACACTCCCTGTATCTTCATATCGGCCAAAGAGAAGACCAATATAGACAAACTCCGGAATGATATCTATAAAATGGTATCTGAGATACATGCCGGAAGATACCCGTTCAATAATTTTTTATGGTAAAGAGACTGACAGGAGACCTAAAAGAGCATCGCGGGTGGCAGAAGGGGATTCGATAAAGGTATTATGTCCAGAATCCGGAATAATCCTGAACGATGCTTTCGGAAGGTCCTTACGCATAGCGGATACTTTTTCCTCGGAAAGATAGAAATCCCGATTCCCTATAATGAAAGATACAGGTATGGAAGCGTTATTCAACAATTCCACGCTGTCCTTTCTCTCCATCATCCCTCTCAAAGCAGCTATTATACCATCAGGATCGTGAGTTTCACATATCTCGAGAGTTTCTTGAATTTTCTCATCAAACTTACGCCGATTATCCTCACTATACATCAAAGGTATCGATGAAGCAGCCACAGCGGGAAGTTTGCCCTCCGAGATAAGGGAAATTTCCGAAAGCCTCGATTCACGCTTCGAAGGAGGATCCGGATACGGATTGGAACCCAGATGAATGATACCGGAAACAACGGACGAATGATTTCTCAATACTTCCTGTGCTACATATCCGCCCATTGAATGACCTATGAGCGTAAAGCTGGAAATAGAAAGTCTGTTGCACAACAGGTCATACACAACATCCGAACAGAAACTCATCTGATTTATGTCCGCTCTGGTGCCGGAAAGACCATGGCCTGGAAGATCCAGCGTGATTATACGAAAAGAATCCGGAAGGAGTTGTGTAAACTCCTCCCAGATATATAATGTTTCAAGATAACCATGCAGGAAGACCAGAACCTTATCACCCTTACGAGTGTCAGAAACATGAAGAGGAAGGCCTCCTGCAGTTATGAAGAACTCCATCTGTCAGTCTTTGAATTTAGCGCAGAGATATTCTCTGTTAAGCCTTGCTATATTTGAAACTGAAACAGCCTTGGGACATTCCATCTGACAAGCCTGGGTGTTGGTACATGCACCGAATCCCAGTTCATCCATCTTGGCCACCATAGCCTTGGCACGACGTACAGCTTCAACACGGCCCTGGGGAAGAAGAGCGAGCGAACTTACACGTGCAGAAACGAAGAGCATGGCAGAACCGTTCTTGCAAGTGGCTACACAAGCACCACATCCCACACAAGCAGAAGCATCCATACTCAAATCAGCATTCTTCTTGGGAATGGGAATGGCATTCGCATCAGGAGCGGAACCTGCATTTACCGAAATGAATCCACCTGCCTGAAGAATCTGGTCGAACGCACCCCTGTTTACGACAAGGTCCTTTATAACGGGGAAACCGGCACTTCTCCAAGGCTCCACGGTGATGGTTTCACCATCTTTAAAGAGACGCATATAAAGCTGACAGGTAGTCGCTTCGTGACCGGGACCGTGGGCACGTCCGTTTATATAGAGCGAACACATACCGCAGATACCTTCACGGCAGTCGTGGTCGAATGCTATAGGGCCTGAAGATTTGCAACCCTTGTTTATAGCGACAGGATCATTACCTTCTCTGATAAGCTGGTCATTGAGGATATCCATCATCTCGAGGAATGATGTGTCAGGAGAGATACCTGTTACAGAATAAGTCTCGAAATGACCTTTTGCCTTTGCGTTCTGCTGACGCCAAACTTTTAATTTAAAATCCATTATCTTCTCTCCTTAGTCTTTATAATTACGTGTTGAAGGTTTAACGAACTCGAAATTGAGTTCTTCTTTATGGAGTTCAGGTGTATCTGCATCACCCTTGAATTCCCAAGCGGATACATAGGCGAAATTGATATCGTCACGTTTTGTTTCACCTTCTTCAGTCTGCATTTCCACTCTGAAATGGCCTCCGCAGGATTCCATCCTGTTAAGCGCGTCACGAGCCATGAGATCACCTATCACGAAGAAGTCCGCAAGTCTGCTGGCTTTCTCAAGTTCCTGATTGAACTCAGTTTCCGTACCGGGCACATAAACGTCTTTCCAGAATTCTTTCTGAAGTTCAGCTATTTCTACGATAGCCTTCTTCAAACCTTCCTCATTTCTGGCCATACCTACATATTCCCACATGATGTTACCGAGTTTCTTATGGAAATAATCAACAGTCTGATTACCCTTTATATTCAAGAGAGTTTCAAGACGTTCCTTGACTTTGTTTTCAGCCTCAACGAATTCAGGAGCGTTGGTATCGGTCTTAGGCACCTGAATAAGGTGTGAAAGATAATCACCTATGGTATAAGGAAGAATGAAATAGCCGTCGGCAAGTCCCTGCATAAGAGCAGATGCGCCAAGCCTGTTCCCGCCGTGGTCGCTGAAGTTGGCTTCACCTATGGCATAAAGACCGGGAATGGTCGTCTGAAGGTTATAGTCAACCCAGATACCACCCATAGTATAATGGATTGCGGGGAAAATCATCATAGGCTCCTTGTATGGATCGGTATCAGTTATCTCTTCATACATCTGGAACAAGTTACCGTAACGAGCCTTGATCACATCCTTTCCAAGTCTCTCGATGGCTGATTTGAAATCCAGGAATACGGCAAGACCTGTTTCGTTCACTCCGAAACCCGCATCACAACGCTCTTTGGCGGCACGGGACGCCACGTCACGGGGAACCAGATTACCGAAAGCCGGATACCTGCGTTCAAGATAGTAATCCCTATCCTCTTCCTTTATGTCTGAAGGCTTAATCTGATGAGCACGAAGTTTTTTGACATCCTCTATATTCTTCGGTACCCAGATTCTGCCGTCATTACGGAGCGATTCACTCATAAGAGTCAGTTTTGACTGTTGTGTCCCATGAACAGGAATACATGTAGGATGAATCTGTGCGAAACAAGGATTTGCGAAATAAGCACCTTTCTTATAACACTGAATGGCAGCTGAACCATTCGAGTTCATCGCATTGGTGGAAAGGAAGTAAACGTTGCCGTATCCACCTGTAGCCAAAACGACTGCATGAGCACCGAAGCGTTCGATCTCACCGGTAACCAGATTTCTGGCGATGATACCTTTGGCTTCTCCGTTTATGAGCACGAGATCAAGCATCTCATGACGGGGGTATGATTTCACGGTCCCTTTGGCTATCTGGCGGTTAAGGGAAGCATACGCACCTAAAAGAAGCTGCTGTCCGGTTTGTCCGCGTGCATAGAAAGTACGGCTTACCTGAGCGCCTCCGAATGAACGGTTGTCAAGCAGTCCACCGTAATCTCTCGCGAAAGGAACACCCTGTGCCACGCACTGGTCGATAATGAGGTTGCTGACTTCTGCCAAACGATATACATTCGCTTCGCGGCTGCGGTAATCACCACCTTTTATGGTATCATAGAAAAGGCGATAGACAGAGTCGTTGTCATTTGTATAATTCTTGGCAGCATTGATACCGCCCTGAGCTGCAATACTGTGAGCACGACGAGGTGAATCACTTATGCAGAAAATTTTTACGTTATATCCCAATTCGCCGAGTGAAGCGGCTGCAGAAGCACCACCGAGACCGGTTCCTACGACTATTATTTCGAGTTTGCGCTTATTGGCAGGACTTACCACTTTGATTTTGGCCTTGTGATTAGTCCACTTCTCAGCCAGAGGTCCTTCAGGGATTTTTGATATCAACTTATCATCCATAACAGTGACTTTATTATTTATTTTGTGAGTGTTTGTCAATAGTCGAATTAATGTGCAATTTTAACCAAAATTTGCCATTAATCAAAGATTCGGGAAGCATAAAACAAACTATTCCGAAAATGGATTATCCATAATAAATACATTGATATTTTTATTTGATATTTATTGATTTATTGGATTGTCAATATTGTTGATAATATGACAGTTGTTCATAACTATCAGGTTTATTCACATTTAATTTACATGATATGCAAAATTAATAACTTGTATTACAATATGTTATGATGGTGTTCTATAAAATAATGTGAAATTGTGGATATTCTTTTCAACAAATCCACATGTCAGTAAGATATGGATTCAATTATAATAAAATGAAGTCTGAAGATTAGGAATAGTGAATCTGTTTTTACATAGAAAACGTATCCTATTTCAGACACATTTTTTATTATGATTTATTGATTATTATTTAACCGTTTATGAACAGTTTATCCACAAATGCACGATAATCTTTTCTGATGGACCCGCCTTTACGGAGCGAAGCGGCTCATGGTTCCGGAAGAACCAGTCCTCAGGGTAAAAACTGAATAACTCTTTTGGCCAACGCAGTTCAATAAAATCGGGGCGGGTACATAATTTTGGCCAAAAGATGTTATTTTTGAATGAATTATGGGAATAATTATAAAGCAATCGTTAAAAGGTACCGTTTGGACCTATCTTGGTGCGGTTTTGGGATTTGTGACCCAATTCTTCATAGTGACCAGATTTCTGGATCCGGAAGTGATAGGATTGACCAAAGTGTTCTTCGAAGTCGGTATGCTATGTACCGGATTCGCCCTTTTGGGAGTCACCAATTCGGGAATGCGCTTCTTCCCGTATTTCAATGACAGTGAAAACGGACATCACGGCTTCTTTTTCTACTACACCATGATTCCGCTGATAGGTTTCATACTGGTGTCCTGCATCTATTGTCTGTGCAGGGAACCGGTTCTTTCGTTTTTCGCTGCGAATTCCCCTGTTTTTTCCGATTTTTTCTATCTGGTCATACCCCTTGTATTCATACTCACCTTCTGGCAGGTATTCGAGAACTATTCAAATATAAACATGAAGATAGCCTTCCCGAAGGGTGTGAGGGAGGTCTGTCTGAGGATTTTCCTTATAGCCGCATATATGCTTTATGCATTCGGATACATCGGTCTAAACGGTCTGATGTATCTGATTTTGATATCATACGGCTTATGTATGATAATTAATTTGGTATATGTACGGAAAACGTCAGTCACCAGTTTTCGTCACGACAATTCCTTCATAACACCGGAACTTAGGGACAAATACCTGAAATATACAGGTTTCCTCCTTCTGGCTGCCGTAAGCGGAAATATAATGTCCCAGCTGGACCTGTTCATGCTCTCCTCAGTGAAAGGTCTTTACAGTGCCGGGGTCTATACAATAGCGCTCTATATGGCCAATGTAGTGGATATGCCCTCCAGATCCATAGTCGCCATCTCCACTCCTTTGGCTGCCGATGCCTTGAAAAACGGAGATTTCGCCAAGGCCAACGACCTATACAAGAAGGTATCCATAAATCAGCTGATGATTACGGGGACACTGCTGCTGCTGCTGTGGATAAATATGGACAATATCTATTCGATTCTTCCGAACGGAGAGAAATTCGCGGAAGGCAGATATGTAGTCCTTTTTCTGGGTTTGTCCAAGATAATAATCACCACACTGGGATTCGGAGGGGTGCTGATTCAGTTCTCCAGATACTATTACTGGACCCTGTTCATCTCCATCTTCCTCACTGTTCTGACCATCTTCACAAATCTCTGGTTTATCCCCAAATTCGGGATTTCCGGTGCCGCGCTTGCCACTTTCATCACGTGTCTTATCAGCTACTGCTATCAGCAGTACCTCGTCCAGCGGAAGGTGAAGGCGAACCCGTTCACCTGGAAAACGGTGGAGATGGCGGGCATCATTATTGCCCTTTGGGCAATAAACGAGTGCATACCGTCGCTCTCCGTGGTGTCTCCCTGGCTGGATATAGTGGTGCGTAGCGGTGTCATCCTCCTGCTGGCCTGTACAGCAGTCCTGAAGTTCAGAATCTCCCCGGAGGTTAACTCTATGGTCGAAAATTTCATTGTAAAAATAAAAGTCAAGAAATAAGATGAATCAGATAACCAGAAGAACATTCGTGAAGGGGATGGCGGGTGCGGGTGCACTCATCGCGACATCCTCGCTGCCTTCATTTGCAGGGGAAAAGGATGAACGGACATTGTTTTCCGGCAGGGGAAGATATGAACGTCTCATATTGAATTACGCCACTTTGAAGATAGGGGTGGAGCATCCTTTTTCGGTTCTCCATATCTCCGATACCCATCTGGCTGAGGCATATCCGGATGAAGGGGAGAAGAAACTGAATCTCATGCAGCGG
>DCIQ01000163.1:11921-40042 GCA_002317435.1 Bacteroidales bacterium UBA1722
AGGAGGCGCTGGCGGATACTCTCGCCTGGGCGAAGGATAACGTGGACTATGTGGTGCATACCGGGGATCTGATAGACTGGCAGAGCAGGGCGAATTATGCTCTGGTGAAGAAGTATTACGGGGATGGGATGATGGGGTCGCTCGGAAATCATGAATTCTCGCAGATGGGGACCGGTGAGATGCCCGAATCGAATACCGAGGAGTTCAAGGACCTGACCCGTGCTGAGGTTCAGGAAGTGTATCCGTTCGATGTGCGTTTCTGTTCACAGATAGTGGAAGGGGTGAATTTCATCACGATGGACGATGTTTATGGCTATGTGGTGCCGTCTCAGGTGGAACAGTTCCGTGAAGAGGTAAGGAAAGGGCTTCCGATAGTACTCTGTATGCATGTTCCTTTTTACACTGATGATATCTGGCGGGCCTCGCGCAGATTCTGGGAGCATCCGGGCGAGAAATTCACTGACGGTTCGGTACCGCCTCCGGGAGGGGACTATAAGATCCAGACTACCGATCCGGTGACACGCGACTTCATCGCATATCTGAAGACCGAACCGCTGCTGAAGGCCATACTGGCCGGGCACGAGCATTTTACGATGCAGGACAGGTTCTCACCCACGGCGACGGAGTATGTCGTGGGGGGTAACTTCTTCTTCCACGGAGAGGAGATTATGTTCATTTAAATATGTTCACTTCTGTATGGGGTAGAGGTTGAAACACTAACTGCTTTCAGTTAATTATATTTCCATATTCGCGTCCAAATCACAAAATCAAATATAGATTAGGACGCAATCCTTGTAATAATTACTATATTTGTAAAAAATATCAGTGATGGACAGTATTTTGGTCGGAAGAAAAGAGCAACTGCGGCAGCTTGATAGAATAATGACTTCGAAGGAATCCGAATTCGTAACGGTATACGGCAGGCGACGCATAGGCAAAACCTTTCTTGTGAATTCGTATTTTGATAACAAATTTGCTTTCAAAGTTACAGGACTCGCGAAAAAAGCGAAAAGGGACCAACTGGCAAATTTTTTTGAATCCTTGAAACGATATGGTGAAACGGTTCATAGCAGGAAGCCAAGGACATGGGCAGAAGCATTTGAAAGGCTAAGGTCATTACTTGAATTATCAAAAACCAAGAATTCATCCAAACGTGTTGTTTTCATTGACGAGTTACCCTGGATGGATTCTAGAGGATCCAATCTTATCACGGCATTGGAGCATTTCTGGAATGACTGGGCTTGCGTTGAACGGGATGTCGTACTCATAGTTTGCGGATCTGCAACATCCTGGTTAACAACGAAGATATTGAAAAACAAGGGTGGTCTCCACAATCGTGTTACCGAGAAGGTGTATCTTCATCCGTTTACTCTGTCAGAATGTAAGGAATACATTACTTCAAACGGGCTGCTGATGGATGATAAATCGATAGCTGAATGCTATATGATAATGGGTGGTGTACCTTATTATTTAAAACAGCTGAAAAAGGGACGGAGTCTGGCTCAGAACATTGATGAAATGTTTTTTATGAAAAAAGGATCTTTGGATGGGGAATTCGATGCTCTATATGCCTCCTTGTTTGAGCAATCAGATAAATATATTAACGTCATCAAGGCTCTAAGCTCGAAGAACAAAGGACTGACAAGACAAGAAATACTGGACGCGACCGGCATTGATGCCGGAGGGCATTTCTCAACAATTCTAAAGAATCTGGTTGACTGTGATTTCGTCCGATGCTACAAAGGATATAACAAAAAAACAAAATCCAGTCTATATCAGCTCATTGATTCATTTTCACTATTTTACTTTAAGTTTATACACAAATACGGTACCTTTGATAAACCTTTCTGGCAGTATCAGATAGGTACTGGAACTCACGATACATGGGCAGGGCTCGCTTTTGAACAATTATGCCTTAATCACTACAAATCAATTGAGAAGAAACTCGGAATCTCCGGAATTATCACTAATGTGTTTTCATGGATATCTTCGGGCAAAGCTGATGAATGTGCACAGATAGACCTTGTAATCAAAAGATCTGACAGGGTCATCAATATATGTGAGATGAAGTACTATGACGGAGAATATGTGATGGATAAAAAGGACAAAACAGATTTTGAACGGCGTGTTCGAATTTTCAAGGCTGAAAATAAGATTAAAGTTCCAGTGCATCCTGTGCTGGTCACCACGTATGGTTTAAAGTCTAATGTATACAGTGGAATTTTCCAGAATACGATAACACTGGAGGACTTGTTCTCTCTCTAATATGGCTCAGATAACCAGAAGAACATTCGTGAAGGGGATGGCGGATATTCTCGCCATACTGGCCGGGCACGAGCACTTTACGATGCAGGACAGGTTCTCACCCACGGCGACGGAGTATGTCGTGGGGGGTAACTTCTTTTTCCACGGGGAGGAATGGATGTTCATATAAAATCACTACTTTTGTAAAATCCGGCAGGGGGGTAGGGTGTTTTGATAAGAGCCGGTTAATAATAAATGATTGTTCATCAGCATCCATAGGATACATATAAGCAACTAGGTCCATATTAAGTTATTTTAAAATGATTCCTAAATTTCTTTGGACGGAAATGGATGCATAATATATAAAGGATTATTATATGAAAATAGTAGCGATGGTGCCTATAAAACTTAACAGTGAGCGTGTTAAGGATAAGAATCTTCGTCTGTTTCATGACGGGAAGCCATTGGTTCACTTCATTCTTGAAGCTCTTGTAGCCAGTAAGAAGATAGATGAAGTTTATGTGTATTGCAGTAGTGAACGTATTCAGAATTATCTTATTCCCGGTGTTAAATTTCTCAAACGACCCGAATATCTCGATTTGAATACATCTAATTGCAATGATATTATACGTGAATTTATAAAGGAGGTGGACGCAGATTATTATTGCGTTTCTCATGCGACAGGACCCTTTACTAAAACGGCCAGCATAGATAAATGCATTGACAGTGTAGTAGATTCACAAAATGTCGATTCTGCATTTACTGTTGAAAAAGTTCAGACATTTATATGGGAAAAGGGGAAACCGATGAATTTTGACGTTGATCATTTTCCGCGGACACAAGACCTCGAACCCTTGTATAAAGAGACATCAGGTGCATTCGTATTTCCAAAGTGGGTGTTTGAAAAATATGATCGTCGTGTCGGCGTCAAGCCATGTCTGGTTGAAGTTGAACCCGTTGAGAGTCTTGATATCGACACGGAGTACGATATGATGGTTGCTCAGGCGATTTATAGGTATGGTAAAGAAACCACCAATATCTGATATCATGTCAGCAAAAGTACATATTGTAGATTGCACTGTCCGTGATGGCGGTTATCTGTTCGACAAGAACTCTGATCCTGATTTTGTGAAAGGTATTCTGCAGGGTTTGGCAGATGCGGGTATCGATTATGCGGAGACAGGGTTCCTCCAAAGTAATGTAAATGGCGAGACAATAGTTTATCATAACTCAAAGGATGTGATAAAATATTTGCCGGCAGACCCGAAACAAACGACATTTCTCGGATTTTGTGATAACAGCCGTTATCGTGCAGATAACTTGGATGAATGTAATGATAAATCATTCAAATGGTTGCGTATTTCTTTCGCGAAACACGAAATCGAACCGTCGTTGGAATTCTGCAAGGCGGCGATGGCTAAGGGATATCGGGTTCAGTTCAATCCTATGGACAGTATCAGTTATTCTATGGAAGAAAGAGCGGAATTGATAGAAAAGGTCAATCATGTCAAACCTTCCGTGTTTTCCATTGTAGATACTTTCGGCGCCATGTATATGACAGATCTTGTTTCCATATTCAGGCAGTTCGATGAATTGCTTGACAAGGATATTATGATCGGTCTTCATTCGCATGATAATCTGGGACTTTCGTGTGCATTGGCAGAACGTATGGTCGAACTCGCACAAGAGACGGGACGTGAGGTATGTATTGACGGTTCATTGTTCGGCATGGGTAGAGGTGCAGGTAATGCAAAGACTGAATTGCTGGCAGATTATCTGAATAAGCATTGCGGTACGAATTATAATATTCAGATTTTGCTGGAGACTATTGAAAGGTATATTGTTCCCAGTCTCGATAAGGTCCGTTGGGGTTATGATTTACCGATGTTCATTTGTGGATCCAAGCATTCACATGTTGATAATGTGAACCGTTTGAAGAATGTTTTTGACTGTTCGATAACTGATATCATAAATGTTATTGAAACCTTAACCCCTCAACAGAGGACCAGATATGGAGCGGGTTATTCGAAATCCGATTTTACGCAATTGGAAGAAAAGTACAGGGCATATAAATCTAATGAACGATAATTATGAATTGCGCTGAATATCTTGTTGATTTTCTCATCAATAAAGGCGTTACTGATGTGTTCGGTTTTTCTGGAGGTTACATCGTACCATTCATGGATGCATTGTATATGAGAAAAGATGAGATAAATGTACATGTTTGCTATCATGAACAGGGGTGTGCTTTCGCCGCAAATGGGTTTGCACGTACCAGCGGAAAGCTTGGTGTTTATTTCACTACATCCGGGCCGGGTGCCGTGAATGCATTGGGCGGACTTGCAGATGCATGGTTTGACAGCATTCCGGTGATGGGGATATGTGGAAATGTTCCTACAAATGAGTATAAAGGGTATTCCAGTATCAGACAATATGGTTTTCAGGAAATGGATATTGTCTCAATGACCAGGTTCATTACCAAATTGTCAGTGACACCCAATAATGCTGATGATTTCCCGGATGTTATAGCCAGAGCCTATAATATGGCGATGTTAGGTAGAAAAGGTGGTGTAATAATAGATTTTCCTTATAATGTACAGAAAGCCGATATTATTGGTAGGTAACGGAGCCAGATCTGCCGGAGCGGCAGACCTGATATACCAGTTCGCCAAAAAAACGAACATTCCTGTTTTGACGACTATGAATGCCGTTGATCTTGTGCAGGATGAAATGCGAATCGGATTCATAGGAACCTATGGGAACCGGGTCGCCAATATGATTCTTGCAGAAACGGATCTCGTGATATCTGTAGGAGCGCGACTGGGACTTCGACAAATAGGAAACAAAAGGGAAAGATTTGCCCCTAAAGCTAAACTTATCCGTGTTGACATAGACCAGAATGAGCTTAGTCGAAGTATCAAAGATGATGAAGAAAAGCATCTTGTGGACGCTGCCGACTTCTTGCGTGAATTGTTGTCAAAGGATTTTCCTGATTGTTCTGAGTGGAGAAAACATTGTATAGAGGCGAAAAATATTCTTGATGGTAAGGATAATTTGATTGGTAATGACGTTATTGAAAAAATAGGTTCTCTTTTGCCTTACAATCCCATTGTAACAGTTGATGTGGGACAGAATATGTGTTGGTGTGCCCAGTCCCTCGTGTTGAAGGGTAAGGAGGGCAGAATTCTTATAGGGGGGAGCTACGGTTCTATGGGATGTGGCTTGCCGTATGCGATAGGTGCATCAATTTCGAGAAATAATGGATTGACTTTCTGCATAACAGGTGATGGTGGACTTCAGATGAATATTCAGGAACTGGAAACGGTCGTTCGGGAGAAACTTCCGATAAAGATATTTGTCCTCAATAATCATGTCTTGGGGAAAATCAGTGAGATACAATTCGGTTCATATGGGTGCAGATATGCTCAGACTACGGCTGCAAGTGGTTATACGGTACCGGACTTTGAAAAAATCGCCATGGCTTATGGAATAAAGGCGAAGACCTTGTCTTCCTATGTAGAGCTTGACTCGTGCATCGGATGGCTGGAGGACAATGAACCTTGTCTGATCAATATAACTCTACCTGAAGATACTCTGCTGATTCCTAAGGTTAAATGGGAAACAGGAAAGATGTTGCCTGAAATTGAAGATGAGCTGCAGATAATGGCAGAAAATATTCTGAAAAGCTGAGAAGCTGTTGATTCAAAATCACATTGGTCTATAATTATTATGTATGATAGGATAGAGGAATTTTTATATAACCTTCTGACTGGATTGAAGTTTATATATCGCACATTCCGTCGGGAGAACATCGTGAATTATATCGCGAAGGATTCTCTTACCGGGAACAGGACGGAGGAGTTGCTGGTCTTCGCGAACGGGCCGTCTCTGTCAGATGTTCTGGGGGAAATTGAATCCGGAAAATTCGCAAAAAAGGATTCAGACATCATTATGATGAATTTCACCGCCAACAGCGATGACTTCTATAAGCTGAAGCCTAAATATTTCTGTATTTCAGATATAATGTTCTACAGAATGGACAAATACCGTGAGGGTAAGGTCCGGCTGCTGTTCGATAATCTGAATTCGCGTGTGGACTGGCCGCTGAACGTTTATTTTCCTTATCGATGGTATAAGGATAAAAATTATCTCAAGAGATTCTATAATCCATATCTTAACTTGGTTCCGTTCCACACTTTGGAATATCGTGGTTTCGAAAGATTCCGTTTCCCTCTGATGATAAGGAATATCGGCGGCTCGGATTTCGGGACGGTACTGCAGAATGCGATTAATATAGGAATTATCCTTGGATACAGGAAGTTGTATTTATATGGTGCGGACCACACATTCTTCGACGGATTGACGGTTGACGACAACAATCAGGTTTGTAAGATTACCTCTCATGTTTATGAGGAAGACGGGGCAGCTGAACCGATATATCAATATTATTCCGGAGAGAAACTGCCTTATACGATGTCATTCTTCCTGTCGGAATATGCCAGACTGTTCGCCGGGCATGAGATTATGAAGAAGTATGCGGACTTCGCGGGGGCGGAAATAATAAATATGACGAAGAACAGTATGATCGACAGTTACAGGCGCGGGTACTCAGACGGAAAGACAGACTTGTAGAAGTCGGAAGTCTGTTCATATGTCTTTTCCCAGTCGAATCTGTCTGCATTATGCTTTCCCTCTTCGATGATTTTCCGGAGAATGTCTTTCCCGGAAAGCATTTCGATTTTTGAAATCAGCTCCGCAGGAGTCAGTTCCTTCATCAGAAGGGGTGTGTCTCCTATCACCTCCGGGATGGAGGATGCATCATAGGCGATGACGGGGCATCCTGCACGCTGCGCTTCCGCTACCGGGAGTCCGAACCCTTCGTAGGATGACGGATATACAAGAGCCAGGGCCTGGTTATAGTATTGGTTCAATGTGATATTCCCGATTCTTCCGGCATAGAAATACTGTCCTTTGATGGACTTCAGGGATTCTGTCTCTGATGGAGACAATTCATTTCCGGCGATGACCAGATTCGTGTCATATCGTCGGAGCGTTTCCACTACCAGGTCGAAATTCTTGTATCCGCCCCTTTCTCCTACGAACAGGAGGAACGAACGGGAAGGGAATGGGCAGCGGAAACCGGAGAAATCGTCAGTCGGGCGATAATCTTTAGAGACACCGTTATAGATAACCCTGATGCGTTCTTCGGGGAAAGAGGGGAAAAATCTTAAAAAATCCTTTTTCGTATTTTCCGAGATACAGATGATATAATCCGAATGCCTTATGGCATTGTGTTTTATCCATCTATCCTTGAGCGCACCCATACCTTTCTGGTAGAGTTCATTGGTAAAATCGTGAACTGTCGTGATATTTATGGCGTGTCGGCCGAAGCATACCCGATAGTATGAGGAATGAAAAATGAAAGGCTCGTCACAACGATATCGGACGGGGAGGTATTTATATATTTTCTTATGCTTGGAATTCTTGACGGTCAGCAGATGTGGGGGTATCTCCAGACTATCCCTGAGAGGGTTCTGGTTAGGCTGGAAGTCTATGAAATGAAGATCAGCCCCGTCCCGGATGAACCTTTTTATAAGTTCGTGCCATACGACGGAGATTCCACCTACTTTCTGTCGTGCGAATATTATATTGTCGAAAAGTATCTTCATCTTATCCTACAGAACTTTATAGTATTTGGCCAATAATCTGAACATAGGCTTCCGGACAGGGGCTGGAACCATATTCCTGAAGAGTCTGGTCAGTTTCTTTCTCCGGATCTGTGACTTGCGTTCCCTCGAGACATCCACCCCTCTGGATTCGATGATGTCGTACATCTCATTCGCGGATTCGATGTAGTGCCGGTAGGTGGCGCCGTCGGTCATCTCCACGCGGGCGACCAGTCTGTCGCAGTAGGCGAACCGGGCTCCGGAGAGATAGAAATGGGAGAGCTGCTCGAAGTCTGCGGCGAAGCGGTAACGGGTATCGAACTTATGGGACCGGAGCAGGGGGAGCCTCACGAACGTGGCCTGATGGGATATGCCCATCTTATGGTTCATATATGCGGCGGAGGGTTTGACGATGTACGCACCGTACTCCAGGAGTTGTTCCGAATTGCCGTAGGCAACATCCACATCGGGGTGCCCGCTTATGAAACCGGCCATGTCCGAAACCACGGAGTCGTCGGCGAATACGTCACCGGCATTCAGGAACAGCAGATAATCGCCCGTGGCGGCATCTATGCCCTTGTTCATACCGAAGTATATGCCTCCGTCGCGCTCGCTGACATAGTGTGCCAGACGGGTGCGGTATTTTTCGATAATCTCCTGCGCCCCGTCGGTGCTGCCACCGTCTATTACGATGTATTCGATGTCAGGGTAGTTCTGGGACAAGACCGACAGAATGGTTTTCTCGATTATCTGGCGGGTGTTGAAGGATACTGTTACGACCGTTATTCTCATGTTGATCTTATAATGACGCGGGAACTGTTTCAACAAATAGCCGGGTAAATGTATAATCTAATTTCTCCTGATGTGAATCTCTGTCGCCTCAGGGTGCGCCGCCATGAATTCAGAGGTGTCGCGCACCACCATTGCGAGATATCCGCCTCCGCCGGCACCGGTGAGTTTCCAGGCGAGGACCCCGTCCTCCGCACTCCAGCGGTCAATGTCCGGCTGCAGAGATATCTTCCGGGCCGGTGTGTTTTCGCCTTCGGCAATGATGGCGGGAGTCACCATCCCCGGGAACATCGCCGTCTGGGCTTCGAAAGAGTCACGGTATGCGGCGGCGAATCCATCCAGATTCTTGGCCAGAATGGCGTGCCAGCAGCGGTCGGAGGCATCTGCGAGAGCCTTTACCTTCGGCAGGGTGATATCCTTTTCTTCGACGACCGAGCATCCTTTCGGGCGCGGTGCGAGGGGAATCAGGCACAGATGCTGCTCCAGCCACCAAAGCACACCGGACTCCGAACATATTTCTATCTTCTCCGGCCAGTAATGGTCGTTATAATAATGCCGGCAGAGGCCCGGTATGCAGATTCCGATGGCGTCCTGTGCTCCGCTCACAAAACCGTTCTGCCGTTCCGGGGCGTTTTCGAAACAGAATATCAGTCTGGCCGTAGTCTCCGGATCCATCTTGGGCAGTTCCAAAGGCCAGATACGGCATATCGCTTTCCGTGTGGAAGTGCTCAGGCCGCAGAAATCCCGGATCTCGAAGGTAGGAAGAACGCTGACAGTGATGGCCCATCCCGGGTGAAATCTGGAGATATACGGCTGGTCTATCCAGGTCCCGGCGAGGTCCACGCGGGTGGGGATATTACAGATACGGGTCTTCTGTGAGTCGGAGGACGGGCGTTCCGATGCCTCTTTCGCTGAGAGCTGTTTCTTGAGACCGGACGACGAGCGTGCCTCGAGTCCGTCAGCCGGCTTGCGCTCCAGAACGATGTACTCCATTCCCCGCTGTTCGCAGAGGCGGCGTTTGTCTTCGTTTCCGCCCTCGGCATTAACTATCAGAATGTCAGGCCGGACGATATCCAGAGTGGGTACGAAATCCATAACCCCGCTCCCTGAATTGATATATGCATCCTTTACATACCGTATGGCTTTCACCATAAACAGCCGTTCCTGCTCCGGGAACAGGGTCTTGTGTCCCTTGTAATCTTCGATGGTGGCATCGCTGCCGATACCGACATACAAATCACCATATTCGGCAGCCTGCCTGAAAAATTCGACATGTCCGCTGTGGAGCAGGTCATAACATCCTGAAACGAAAACTTTTTTAGGCATGAATAATTCTTTTGATCATATGCCGCTAAGATAGTTATTAATTTAAGTATTTCCATCGGCGGCATGGATGGAGAAGGGTATTTTTATTTACTTTGCGCATAAAAGAGACATTATGGACAGAGTAGCGGTTATCGGGGCCGGAATTTCTGGCCTGACTTGTGCCAGATATCTGAAAGACAGGTATAAACTGACCATATATGAAAAAGAAAGTGCTCCCGGGGGACTTGTCAGATGTGCCAGAGTGGACGGAAATCTTTTCCACATGTGCGGGGGGCACGTTTTCAATTCGAAGAGGAAAGACGTTCTGGAGTGATTCTGGACCCATTTTGACAGAGAAAGGGAATTCGTTCTTACGGCGCGGAACTCCGCCGTGTATATGCCCGGAGGGAAAATGGTCCCATATCCTGTCGAAAATCACGTCTATATGCTCGACGGGGATACCCAGCGCTCTTTCATCAGGGATATGTTCGCACTTCAGGCAGACGATGACCGTGTCCCTGCTAATTTCGAAGACTTTCTGATACATCGTTTCGGAGAGACACTGTACGAATCGTATTTCAGACCATATAATGAGAAAGTGTGGAGGAGAAGTCTGAAGAATGTACCTATGGACTGGTTGGAAGGGAAGCTCCCGATGCCTACCGTGGAGGAGATGATATACAATAACTTCAATCATGTCGAAGAGAAACAGTTCGTCCATTCCACATTCTGGTATGAACGGGAGGGCGGCTCGCAGTTTATAGCAGACAGATTGGCCGAAGGGCTGGATATCAGGTATTCTACGGAGGTTTCCGAAATAGCGTTCCTGCCCCACGGGCGCTCTGTCGTGAACGGAGAGGAATACGATGCAGTCATATTCTGCGGAAATGTGAAACATCTTCCCGGGATGCTCGGATCTGACGGACTGTCCCCGTTCAAGGCACAGATAGATGCTCTGGAATACCATGGCACTACGACGGTCCTGTGCAGGATGGAGAAGAACCCCTATAGCTGGATTTATCAGCCGGACAGATCCCACCTTTCGCATAGGATAATCTGTACGGGAAATTTCTCCGATACCAACAATGCCCCCTCCGAATTCACCGCGACCGTGGAGTTCACGGACTTCATGAAGAAGGAGGATATTCTGGAAAATCTGAAGTCAGTCCCGTTCCATCCGGAATACATCACTCATCATTATTCCGAATATACGTACCCCATTCAGGACAGCGGCACGAGGGAACTCGTCAGGAGTTTGAAAAATACTCTGAGGGAAAAGAGATTTTTCCTGACGGGCAGGTTTGCGGAATGGGAGTACTATAACATGGATGCCGCGATGGGGGCGGCGATGGACCTGTGCAGGGAGCTCATCCGAGAGGGGATATGATGGAAGAGAGCGCTTCCGCCCGGACTGACGTGTAATGTTTTTCCAGATATGAGGCATACTTCCCCATATCGCACGTAGTGGTTCTGGCTCTGTCGAATGCGGCTTCGAACTCATGATATGAATTTACCCGGGTGCTCATTCCTGCGAGATCGAAATATGCGGTATCGGCATTGTCGGGATATCGGGATATGATATGGCATCCGCAGGACAGGTATTCCAGAAACCGGGGAGTGACCTGATTGAATCCGTTTGACCTCTGTGGTCCCACGTCCATGCCCTGGGTGGAGAAAAAGGCGCATCGGGCCTTTCTCGTGTATTCTATATATTCGTCACGCTCCCGGAGCTGCCCTATCCGTTCTCCCGAGTTGGTGAAGTAGCACCGGGAATCTCCGTCCTTACGGGATGAAATGTACCTTACATCAGGATGACTTTCTTCGTAACGTGAGAGCCATTCCCTGAGGACAGGATTCTGTCTCCCGAACAGGACCGCGTCGAACTCCTTCCGGTAGGATGTGTCTTCCGTAACGGCATATTTGTCAGGCAGCGAGAGCGCAAGATGGGCGATATTCAGAGGGCATCTCCTTTCAAGCAGATATTCATACGCTTCACGGCTGGATATCAGGATAACGGGGTTATGGGAGAAAGTCTTGTAGAAACGGGCCAGCTGTTCGGGTGTGCGCAGATAGAAATCCACTATCCAGGGAATCACGTTCTTCTTGTTGAGCCCGTTGTGACGGTAAGTCACCATTTCTATCGAGAGGACCGGACAGTCTGGAGTGAGAAAATTCAGGCCGAAGGGAATATGTTTGGTCCATCGGTTGTTCCTTATTTTCCTGTCATAGAGGAGGGGGATGTCCATTTCCCGGGAGATGACGTCCTCCCATTCATATACGAGTTCATTGTTGGGTTCCAACAGGACTTTCCGGGGAGAGAATATGCCGTTCAGTTTCATTTTCAGTATTACTTATCTGCGGAGCCTTACGTTCAGCGGGAGCGCCTGGCCATCATCCTCCGCACTTTCCATGGCCATCTCGCGACGCGTTGCGGTACTTTTATCGTCCAGCGGATTATCTTGTTCCCCAGAAACATACATTTGTCCACCGGACTGAATGACGGCAACGGGACGTTTCGGAGCGAATATGCCTCTTTTATGAGAGTGTCGATTCTCTCTTTCTGGTTGCCTCTGGTCGGCTGGATTCTCCGGACCATCCAGGAGGGCATGGAGTAGAATCTGGCGTACCATGAATGGAAGCAGAAAGGCCGTCCGTCGGTGTCGCAGGCGACGGTGGTGATGCCGTCTCCGTGTACCCGGCAGGGGAGATACAGAGTTTTGAATTCGGATGCCAGCCAGATGAAGAACGGATAATACGGTTCGGCGTCTTCGAAGTTCTGCTCTCTGATGGACATCCTGTCATATCTGGTGCGGATCAGATTAAGATTCAGGATGTTGAAGAAGGGATTCGTGACTATGGAACTGCGGGCGGGGGAGATTACGGTGGCATCGGGGTAGCCGGCATTGGCATATCCGTCTTCGATGACCTTACGGACCAGATCCGACAGCACTTCCGGATCCGTCAGGAATGCGTCCTCGTCTATGTTTATGGCGATATCACATTCCGTATCCCTCAATATGGTACGGAAGTATCCGTCCGCACTCTGGTCCGTGAGACGTACGCAAGGGTATCCCAATGTTTCGAAAAGCCCTCTGGCATATCTGTAGAGCCTGAGGTCGAACGAGCGTGTAAATATCTTTATGCGTGAATTCATCCTGTAATCAAATCTTTTAGTGAAAGGGCATATCCTTTTTTCAATACGATGAGGAGAATCTCCGGTCTCCATTTCCGGAAGAAGTCATATTTGCGGGCGAAAGAGAGCAGATGCCTGAATGAGGCGAGCCGCTGCCGGGCCCGTCCGCGGTTTTTCTTCCGGGACACCGATCCGTCGTTCTGTATGTATTGATAGAGCGGTTCGTGTATCTGCGCTATCCTCTGTGAAGAGAGCAGACAGCAGGTCAGGAAGCAGGTATCCTCGGCGCTTCCCGTCTCGGGGAAAGTGATTCCGTATTCCAGAAGCATCTCCCTGCGGTATATGAAGGTGGTGAAGTAGGAGACGAAATGTCTCAGGAAGTATCCCTTATCCGATGTATCGGGGTTCCTGTGTATGTTTCCGTTTATGGAGATATCGCAGCAGACCAGGTCCGCCTCCGACTCTTCCGCCTTCCGGAGAAGCTTTTCACAGAAGTCAGGAGATACGGTGTCATCGGCATCGACGAATGCGACGTATCTGCCCGAGGCGGTGTCCATTCCCTTGTTTCTGGCTGCTCCGGGTCCGCTGTTGCACGGAGTGCCGGTGAAAACGATGGATTTCTTTCCGGTATATTCCGAAGCCCGCCTTACGGCAATAGACATAGCTTCGTCGCTGCCGTGGTCGTCCACAAAGATGAGTTCGAGGTCATCTGTCGTCTGCGCCAGAAGCGAATCTATGCACCGGTCCAGATATTTCCGTGCATTGAATACGGGGATTATGACAGAAATCTCAGGCATCCGCTTTTTTTCCGTCTTACGGTACGCAGTGCCGACAGGAGCATATATCCGGCGATGAACAGGTACATAATCAGGATACATGCCGTGGCGATGGCGTCACCTTTCCGGACACTGTCCGGGTCGAATTCGAAATGGAGCTTATGATGACCGGCAGGGACATTCAGTGCCCTGAGGGTGTAATCCACACGGAAATGGTCTGCCGGGATGCCGTCGATGGAGGCTTTCCATCCGAACGGATAATAAATCTCGGAGAACACTATGGTCCCGTCTGCCGAAGAGGAGGATTCGTAGTCTATGTATCTGGGAGAGAAGTGGGTGAGTCTCACGGAGGCATCCTCCGGTCTGGAAGGATGGTATCCTTCGGCATAACCGGCGAACTCCCTGTCCAGCACGGCCACATCGGAGAGTTCGATGTCATTCAGCGCCTCTATCTCCTCGTTAGCGGTCTCCACCACTTTCAGCTCCTTGACGAACCAGGCGTTACCGAGGGCACAGGGATTCAGCTGGATTTCGGCGGTACCGTTCTCTCCACGTGTTATCAGATATTTGGCATTCAGCATCCCGATGACCGGGAGGTGCATCTTGGAGAGATGGACATCGATGAGGTCCTGATAGCGGCGCAGTTTCGCTGCGCTGTATCCCCCGATGGATTTCAGATAATAGGAGGTGCGGGCATCATTGAATGTGCCGGAAGTAAGGTTCATCACCCTGAAATGCGGATCCGGGTCCTGCAGGATGGCCTGCTCGTATGGTTGTATCTGGAATGCCGTCTGACTGTTTTTCGGGGAGATGAAGTGACTGTCATTGAAATATCTCTTGTCTACCGGCCACATGTCCGCCACGATGAGAATACCCAGCACGGCGATGACCATCCCTCTCTTCTTCCCGGTCCGGACGAAGAACAGTACTGTGGCGGCGGCTGCGCAGATGAAGAGGAAACTTCTCCAGCTGTCGCTTCGCAGCAGATGGGCGCGTTCTTCGAGGATGGCGGCGTAAAGCCAGTCGGGAAGCTGGTTTATGAACTGTGCATCGTATGTGGAGGTGAAGTCGAAGAGCATCCTGCCGAACAGTGCGAAGAAGAAGCAGATACCTGCCGTGATGCCTGCGGCGATGCATGTCTTCCGGAAGTACGTCTCCCGGTCTTCCTTCCCCTCGAAAATCTCCTTCAGGGCGAGGAATCCCAGAAGAGGCATGGCGATCTCCGCCACTATGAGGATGGAGGATACCGCCCGGAACTTGTCATACATCGGGAAATACTTGAAGAAGAGTTCGGTGAGAGGCATGAAGTTGCTGCCCCAGGCAAGCATCACCGAGAACAGGGTGGAGGCTATCAGAGCCCACTTGTAGGGCCCCCTGACTATGAGGCAGCCCAGCAGGAAGAGGAAACACACGATGGCTCCCATATAGACGTTTCCCGAGGTGAAGGGCTGTTCGCCCCAATACATCGGTATCCCCTGGCAGAAACTTCTGGCGGAGCCGCTCTGGATGCCTTCCTTGATCAGGGTCCTGTAGATATCCGAGTCTGTCCCGACAGCATAGGATGAGGATCCTCCCATAAAGCCGGGGATGAGGAATGTCATGGTTTCGTCTATGCCGTAGCTCCATTGGGTGGCGTATTCGATATCCAGACCTTTGGATGCTCCCGAGCCTTCCGTGTCGGACACGAGGTCGGAATGTCCTCCCCTCATGGTCTGTGTGGCATACTCGCTGTTCGCGAATATGTTCGAGCATCCGGTTCCAAGACCGATTCCGAGAGAGGCGGCGAAGATGAGTGTGGCCAGTCCCAGTTCCTTGTATTTCTTCTCTTTCAGATGGCTCCAGAGTTCAGCCAGGAAGAATACGCCTGTCATCATGAAGAGATAATAGGCCATTTGGGGGTGGATGCTGAATCCTATGGCGGTGAAGAACATCGTGAAGATGGCCCCGAGTGCATATTTCTTTCTGAAGATGAGGTAGAACCCGGCGGCGACCAGAGAGATGTAGGAGATGGCTATGGTCTTGCCGCCGTGTCCGGCGGCGATTATGACTATGAAATATGACGAGAGGGCGATGGCTGTCGCACCCACGATGGAGAGCCACTTGTCCACATCAAATGACCGGAGCAGGATGAAGAAGCATGCCAGATAGAAAATTATTATCCAGGCCGGATGTCCGTGCACGCCCCTGTTCAGGAATTTCTTGACCGGTCTGAGCAGGTCGGAGGATTTGTAGTGCCCCCCGCCTATCTGGTAGTTGGGCATTCCGCTGAACATGGAGCTGTTCCAGAATCCGTATTCACCGTCAGACTTGTCGTGGGTATATGCCTCCCGTACGGCGGATGTGGCGTTTATGTCATCGCCTGACTGGAGGACCTTCCCGTCGAGGACAGGTCTGCAGTAGGTGAAACCGATAATCAGGAACAATATGGCGGCAGTCAGGTATGCTCCGTATTTCTGCAAGAAACGTTTCATATTAGAAAAGAGTATTGTCGGGTTGGTATTTGGTGAGTCCCAGATGTTTGTATGCCAGATCGGTGACTTCGCGTCCGCGGGGGGTCCTGTTCAGGAGGCCCTCCTTTATCAGGAACGGCTCATACACTTCCTCCAGCGTGCCGGGGTCTTCGCTTATGGCGGTGGCCAGCGTCCCGACCCCTACGGGGCCTCCCTTGAACTTCTGGATGATGGTGTTCAGAATCTTGTTGTCCACCACATCCAGACCCCTGGTGTCTATGTTGAGAGCGTCCAAGGCATATTTGGTGATGGGGAGGTCTATTCGGCCGGAACCTTTCACCTGGGCGAAGTCACGGACCCGGCGCAGCAGGGCGTTGGCGATACGGGGAGTGCCCCTGCTCCGGCAGGCTATTTCCTTGGCCGCCTGAGAATCGATGTCTATGTCCAGTATTCCGGCACTGCGCTCGATAATCTTCTGCAGGACCTCCGCGTCATAATATTCCAGATGGCACTGGATACCGAAACGGGCCCGCAGCGGGGATGTCAGGAGTCCGCTTCTGGTCGTGGCGCCTACGAGAGTGAAAGGAGCCAGGGCGATCTGGACGGAACGTGCCCCGGGGCCCTTGTCTATCATTATGTCTATCTTGTAGTCTTCCATCGCAGAATAGAGATATTCCTCCACTACCGGCTGGAGCCTGTGAATCTCATCTATGAAGAGAACGTCCCCCTCTTCCAGGGAGGTGAGCAGACCGGCGAGATCGCCCGGCTTGTCCAGGACCGGACCTGAAGTGACTTTCATATTGACTCCCAGTTCGTTCGCCACGATACTGGCGAGCGTGGTCTTTCCAAGTCCCGGGGGGCCGTGAAAGAGAACGTGGTCCAGTGCCTCTCCCCGCAGGAGGGCTGCCTTGACGAATATCCGGAGATTTTCGATAATCTTCCCCTGACCGGCGAAATTCTCGAATCGCTGGGGTCTGATTTTCCCTTCGAAATCGCTGTCCTTCAGTCCGGATTCCTCTCTCGGGTCGAAATTCTGGTCTTTGCTCATCGGTCGAATTTAATTAGTTGACGGTGACAGGGACTCCCGAATGAAGACTTCGTGAGCCCGCAGCTTATAAAACTTACAAAAATAACTAATTTTGCAATATGAAAATAACCATATTGGGACCTTCTTATCCTTACAGGGGAGGGATAGCTATGTTCGACGACCGTCTGGCAGAGGAACTCGTCTCGGAAGGGCATAAGGTGGAGACAGTGACCTTCACCCTTCAGTATCCTTCTTTCCTGTTCCCCGGAAAGACTCAGTACTCGTCGGCCCCTGAGCCCGAACATCTTAAGATTACACGTGCCCTGAATTCCGTGAATCCGTTCAACTGGCTGGAAACGGGCAGGAAGATCGCCGCATCGCGTCCGGACCTGCTGATAGTCGCGTTCTGGCTTCCATTCATGGCCCCTTCTCTGGGGACGGTATGCAGAATGGTCAGACGTAACGGGCATACACGGGTCATGGGCATAATGCATAATCTCATACCTCACGAACACCGTATCGGGGACCGTCAGTTCTGCAGATATTTCGTCCGTTCACTGGACGGGGCTGTGGCCCTCTCCGGATCGGTGTCCCGGCAGTTGGACGAATACGGAGACAGTCTCCCCCATCTCTTTTCGCCCCATCCACTGTACGATAATTTCGGTGCGGGCATCCCCCGTGATGAAGCTTGCTCCCGGCTGGGACTTTCGCCCGACAGCCGTTATCTTCTTTTCTTCGGACTCATCCGCGACTACAAGGGCCTCGATATCCTTTTGGATGCCTTTGCGGATTCCAGACTCCGCGGGAGGGGCCTGAAGCTCATGGTCGCTGGGGAATTCTACGGAGACGGGACCAAATATCATTCGCAGGCGGAATCCCTGGGGATAGATGACGATATAGTGTGGCATACCGAATATGTGCCCGACGGAGAGGTCCGTGATTTCTTTTCCGCGGCAGACGCGGTAGTCCAGCCTTACAGGTCCGCCACCCAGAGCGGCGTGACTCAGATAGCGTATCATTTCGGGAGACCGATGATAGTTTCGGACGTGGGCGGTCTTCCCGAGATAGTGCCTGACGGCAAGGTCGGCTATGTGGTGGCACCTTCACCGGAGGCGGTGGCCGGGGCCATAGCGGATTTCTATGACGGAGGAGATACGGAGAGATTTGCCGCAGGCCTGGCGGAAGAAAAGCGCAAATATTCGTGGAAGGCCATGTGTTCGGCCATAATGGAATTGTTCGGGAGTTTAAAGACGTTATGATACCCGAGAAAGGAGTTTTGCTGAAAGGGGACGGTAACTTCACCCGTCTGGCCGGATGTGTGGATGATCTGCGGACGGGGGACCTGTTCGTCTCCGGCCTGTATGCGTCGGCCCGTTCCTACGCGGTGGCGGCCGGTGCATCCCGTGGAGCGCATCTGGTCATATTTCCCGACAGGGACAGTGCCGCGGGGTGCGTATCCGACCTGTATGCTCTCTGCGGGGAGGATGATGTCTTTTTCTTCCCGTCGGCAGATGTCCGCAGTTCCGCCAAATCCGTGAAAGAAGCCACAGTCCAGGTGCAGAGGACGGCGGCCCTCGGGGCTGTGTCGGCATTCCGCTCGGGAAGCGGAGACGACAGGAATATGATTATAGTGACCTACGTTGACGCCATGTCGGACAAGGTGGTCTCCGAGTCGGCCCTTCACCATAATACATATACGGTCAGAAGAGGGGAGTCCGTATCTTTCGACTTCCTGAAGGAGATGCTTTTCTCCCTCGGATTCGAGAGGGTCGATTTCGTGTCCCGGCCCGGAGAGTTCGCAGTAAGGGGGGGTATCGTGGATGTGTTCTCCTATGATGACGACAAACCTTACCGCATAGATTTCTTCGGAGATGAGGTGGAGAGCATAAAGGCTTTCGACGTGAACACCCAGCGCTCCTCGAAGAGTGTGGAATCGCTTAATATCTTCCCGAATCTGGGCGGGTGTGAAGGGGATATGGTGGATTTCATCGAATTGTTCCCCGACGGGGGGACCGTATGGATGTGTGACATAGAGGATGTCTCCGGGATAGGAGGAACGCAGAGGAAAATCTATATGTCCCAGTCGGCAAGGAACTTCAGATATGATACGGCCATAGAGTTCCATACCGTGCCGCAGCCGGCGTTCAACAAGAACTTCGACCTGCTGGCGGACCATTTCCGGACACAGATGTCGCAGGGATATGAGATATATGTGATGAGCGAGAGCATCTCCCAGATAGAACGTCTCAAGAGCATCTTCACTACCCACGACTTGAAGGTTGATTTCCAGACATATACCATACAGAACGGCTTCGTGGACCGGGATGCCGGGGTGTGCCTTTACACGGACCACCAGATATTCGAAAGGTACCGCTACGTAAAGCTCCGCAGGACCATAGAGAGGAGCGAGAGGATGACTGTGGAGGAACTGAATTCTCTGCACGACGGAGATTACGTGGTTCACATGGACCATGGGGTGGGACGGTTCGGCGGACTTGTGAAGAATGTGATCAACGGTCGTCAGCAGGAGGCCATAAAACTGATATACAAGGACGGGGACATCCTTTTCGTCTCCCTTCACTCCCTGCATAAGATATCCAAATACCGTTCGGCGGATTCGGTGCCTCCCAAGATATACAAACTCGGCACCGGCACCTGGGATACCTTGAAGAAGAAGACCAAGTCGAAGGTCAAGGACATCGCCGCCGATCTGGTCAAACTGTATGCGGAGAGAAGGGTGGCCGAGGGGTACGCCTTCTCCCCCGACAGTTATCTGATGCACGAACTCGAATCCAACTTCATGTACGAGGACACTCCCGACCAGCACAAGGCGGTGGAGGCTGTCAAGAAGGATATGGAAAACGGATATCCCATGGACAGGCTCATCTGCGGGGACGTGGGATTCGGGAAGACCGAAGTGGCCATCAGGGCCGCCTTCAAGGCCGTGTGTGACAGCAAGCAGGTGGCGGTGCTGGTTCCTACGACGATATTGGCGCTTCAGCATTACAACACGTTCCTCGAAAGGCTCAGGGGTTTTCCGTGCACCGTGGAGTATGTAAGCAGACTCAGGACCACGGCCGAATTGAAAGATATTGCCGTAAGGCTTAAAGAGGGGAAAATAGATATCGTCATCGGAACCCACCGCCTGCTGAATAAGGAGATTGGTTTCAGGGACCTCGGCCTGCTCGTGATAGACGAGGAACAGAAGTTCGGGGTGGCTGCCAAGGAGCGGCTCCGCCAGCTGAAACTCTCGGTGGATACCCTGACCCTCTCCGCGACCCCCATACCCAGGACACTGCAGTTCTCTCTTCTGGGGGCGCGCGACCTCTCCATCATCAACACTCCCCCTCCGAACAGGCAGCCCATCAGTACGGAGATAATAGATTTCAGCGAGGAGACGCTCTCCGAAGTGATAAAGGACGAACTCGGCAGGGGAGGGCAGGTTTTCTTCGTGCATAACAGGGTGGATGACATCGAGGCTGTGGAGGAGGTTATCCGGCGGACAGTGCCCGGGGTCAGGACCTGTGTGGGGCACGGTCAGATGGAGCCCAGGGTTCTGGAGAAGATCATCCTCGATTTCATGTCCGGCGACTATGACGTCCTGGTCTGCACCACCATCATAGAAAACGGTCTGGACATCCCCAATGCGAATACCATCATAATCGACCAGGCGCAGAACTACGGGCTCAGCGACCTCCACCAGCTGAGGGGCAGGGTGGGGCGTTCGAACAGGAAAGCTTTCTGTTACCTTATAGTGCCTCCGGCACAATGCCTTACCGATGACGCCCGCCGGCGCCTGAATGCCATCGAGGCCTTCTCCGATCTGGGGAGCGGTTTCAACATCGCCATGCAGGACCTGGATATCAGGGGGATGGGAAATATGCTCGGTGCGGAGCAGAGCGGTTTCATAGCGGACATGGGATTCGAGACATACCAGAGGATACTCTCCGAAGCTTTCGAAGAGATCAAGGCGCAGAGCGGAACAGACATCCCGTCATATAACGATACTGACGGCAGTTATGTCCGGGAATGTATGATAGACACCGATATGGAATTGCTGATTCCCGATTCGTACATCAACATCATTCCGGAGAAGATACGTCTTTATAAGGAATTGGACTCGCTCTCCGATGAAGAGGGGATAGAGAGGTTCACCGCTTCGCTGGAGGATCGTTTCGGACCTGTGCCGGAGCAGGTGAAACAACTCATCTATGTGGTCCGCCTCAGGATAAAGGCCCGTTCTCTGGGATTCGAGAAAGTGGTGCTCAAGAATGAGAAGATGCTGATGTATTTCGTCTCCGACCAGTCTTCGCCATACTATTCCTCTCCCGAATTCGCCGGGCTGATGGATACGATCACCCGCAAGGGCGGCAGCCGCTATGCCGTCCGCCAGCAGAACGGAAAATGCTATGTGGTCGTACAGAGCGTAAGAACGATAGTCGGGGCATATAACCTTATCAGCAAATTATGAACGGACTGCTTATAGACTTGGGCAATACTTCCTGCAAGTATGCCGTTACCCGGGATGCCGCCATCGTCTCCCTCACCCGGGATGACGGTGCGGACGTGTCCCGTACGGCCGCCTCCATGCTCGGTGGGCGGGAAGTCGATATTCTGGTGCTCTCCTCCGTCAGGGGGGCTGATGAAAGGCTGCGGCGGGGACTCGCCCGCCTCTGCAGGAAATTCATAGACCTGGACTATACCGCCCCGATGCCCCTTGCCATCAGGTACGACACCCCCGGAACCCTCGGTGCGGACCGTATCGCTTCGGCCGTGGGGGCCCGCGGACTGTTTCCGGGCAGAGACCTTCTGATTTTCGACTTCGGTACCGCCCTCACCGTGGACAGAGTTACCGCTGAAGGTGTTTTTGCCGGAGGCAATATCTCCATCGGGCTGCGTTCCAGACTGAAGGCACTGAATATGCTGACCGGCCGTCTGCCGCTGACGGAGCCGGAGCCTTTCTCTGCGGAACCGGGTGAAGCGGGGCGCTCCACCGTGGAAGCGTTGCGCAGCGGAGCCGTTTCGGGCATGGTCTTTGAGGTGGAGGGCTACATTAACCGCTATCCTGGACACAAATTGATTTTTACTGGGGGGGATGCTCTTTTTTTTGTTAAGAGAATGAAAAATCCCATATTTGCAGATTGTAATTTGGTTTTGAAAGGATTGGCTTACATTGCTGAGTACAATGCACAGATGTAAACTCACTATCACGACACTGTCGGCGTCCGTCGTTTTCCTGTTCGCGGCCGCTACCGGACTTATGGCTCAGACTACCGATGCTCTCGGAGCCTACAGCCCTTACTCTATCTATGGCCTGGGGCAAGTCGACATGCAGGGCTCCTCTTACAACGTAGCCATGGGAGGTCTCGGTATCGCCACCAGGGACTTCAGATATATAAACACCCTGAATCCCGCGGCATTCACTGCCAGGGACACCTTGGCCTTTATGATGGATTTCGGCCTCTATGCGAAAAACAATTATCTGCGGGATGAAAGGACCACCGCCGCATATAACGTGTTCAATATGCAGAACGTCACCATCTCGGTCCCCATCACCAGAAAGAACTCCGCTCTCGTGGTCGGCATATCCCCTTTCAGCAATGTGGGATATAAATTCATGACCAAGGACCGGGATCCTGTCCTGGAATCCTCCATAGGGGATATAGCTTATCAGGAATATGGTACGGGAGGCGTGTACCAGTTGTTCGCGGGCGCTGCCGTACGGCTGTTCAGGCACCTTTCCATAGGGGCTCAGGTGAACTTCTATTTCGGCAAGATAGAGCGCCACAGCGATGTCGTGTTCGGGAACACTTCTTACAATTCCCTCTATACAGGCTGGAAATACAGGGTCAATTGCATTACCCCCAAATTCGGATTGCAGTACGAAATACCCCTGAAGAATCCGGGCTCGAGTATAATTGTCGGTGCCACATACAGACTTGGCAACGAGATGTGGGGGGATGTTTACCGCTATTGCATAGCGGGCAGCGACACCACCAAATACGAACCGGTCAGGGACGTAAAGCCGTGTATGAGTTCGGATTTCGGTGTGGGTTTCTCCGTCCGTCCCAGTATAAAATGGATGATCGGTTTCGACTATTCCTATCAGGACTGGTCCAAGTGGAAGGCGCCGCAGTATGATTCTGAATTCGTATTCGATGCGAAAGTGTCCCAGCAGTTCCGTCTGGGAGCGGAGTACCGGCCGAACCCCAATGACGTGAGGTATTATATGAAGAGAGTTTCATATCGTGCGGGTCTGTACTATGACCAGTCGTACCTGTCGCTGAACGGATACAGGGTCGTCTCCACGGGACTGACGCTGGGAGCCTCGTTTCCGATATACCGTTACTTCAATGCCATATCCCTCGCCGTAGATATCGGGCAGAGAGGTTCCCTGAAGAAAGATCTGGTCCGCGAAACGTATGTCAACTTCATAATAAACATAAACCTGCACGACATCTGGTTTATTAAGTTCCAATATGACTAACTATTAACTTACCTATAATATGATGAGAAAATTGACTTTTATACTGGTATTTGCAGTATCCATGATTTCCACTATGACGGTATCTGCCCAGGGGAGGTATGGCCGTGACAGTGCTGAATGTATCAAGTATCTGTCTTTCTATGTGCAGTACATGAAGCAGAACAACCTTAACGAGGCTGCTCCTCTGTGGCGTAAGGCTATGGCTCTCTGCCCCCCTACCGCGAACCAGAACATGCTGCTGGACGGCATGAAGATTCTGAGGAAAGATCTCGCACAGGTGAAGAACAATGATGCCAGAGTGAAGGAAATAGTCGATTCTCTCATTATGCTCCATCAGATGAGGATAGACAACTATCCCAAATATTCAGTTCAGGCGAATGCCAATCTGGCTCTCGATATGCTGAACTACCGGGTGAAGATAGACCCTATGGGTGTATATCAGAGGCTCGGAGTGGTATTCGAAGTCGCCAAGGGCAAGACTCCCGTATCTGTTCCCGTACGGTATATGGATCTGGTTTCGCAGCTTTACAAGGAGGGCGCCATCTCCGCTGAGGACGTCATGACCGCTTTTCAGAAGGCATCGGCCACTTTGGACCTCGTAGCGGAGGCGGCCAAGACGGACAAGGAGAAGGCAGATGCCGTCTCCGCCGGTACTGATGTGGAGAAGATATTCTCCGCCAGCGGTGTGGCCAGCTGCGAGAATCTGATTTCCATCTATGGTCCCCAGTATGCCGCCACTCCTGATGACAAGAATCTCCTCAAAGGTATGGTCTCCACTCTCTCGGCTCAGAACTGTGTGGAGGAAAACCTCTTCCGTCAGGCAGTGGAGTCGCTTCACAAGCAGGAGCCTTCATATAAGTCGGCCTACTATCTGTTCCGTCTGTATTCGAGTGCGAATGACTACGACAAGGCCGTGGATTATATGGAAGAAGCCATCGGATATCCTGAATCCGATACACAGACCGATGCCGGTTACTATTTCGAAATGGCTCAATACCTGTATCTGAAGGCTTCCCGTCCCGCTGAAGCATTCAAGGCCGCCAAAGCCTGCGCCGCCAAGGCTGAAGAGATCTCCGACGACGCGCTTCTCGGCAAGGCATATTTCCTCATCGCCCAGATGTGGGGCAGCAGGAAATGCGATGGAAATGAAGTGGAAGTACGCGCTCCCTACTGGGTCGCTGTCGATTATCTGGTAAAGGCCAAGAATACGAATCCGGAACTGGCGGATGAAGCCAATAAACTGATAGGTTCATACAGCTCATACTTCCCCGCCCAGTCGGATGCATTCATGTATGATGTCATCGACGGTGCCTCATATACCGTGGACTGCGGCGGCATGAGAGAGACCACCAGGGTGAGGACACAGAAATAGCAGATGCTCCGGTCTTTAAGAACGTATCTGATGGTAGCAGTCATCCCGATGGCTGCTACCATCTTCATATCCTGCGGAAACAAACTCCACAGTACCGACACTGTCGTCGACAGGGAAACTCCCGTCCAGGTGGTTGACAGCATCTATGCCACCAAAACCGAAAACGGCAGGCAGGTGTTCCGTATGACGGCAGGCAGGATGGAGAAGTATAAGATGTCCGACACGCTGTCGTATGAAGATTTCTCCGGAGGGTTCTTCGTTTACGGATATAATGAGGATGGACTTCTGGAGACCGAAATAATTTCTGAGAAGGCCCGTCATACCACGCTGGAGGAGGATGAAAAGTGGTCCGCCTTCGGAAATGTGGTTATCAAGAATATGCTGAAGGGGGAGACCATCGAGACCGATACCCTTTATTGGGATCATAAGGAACAGAAGATATGGACATTATGCTATGTCCGCCTTACATCACCCCAGGGATTTATGCAGGGGTTCGGGATGGAATCGGATGAAATGGCCCGGAATGCGGAACTTCTCAGACCCTTCAACAGCTACGGGATTGTGGACAGTACGAAGGTCGAATATATGGATACGGCCAATTTTATAGGCCCGTTGCGATAACTAAGTCATCATAAAATGCTTCCTTATAAAGAAAAAATATTTAACTTCGCACCCTATTTTCAGCATATTGGGAAAATATAATAAATAAATAAGATAAAATGGCAGTTTTAGAGAAAATCCGAGTCAAACTCGGTGCCTTCATTACAGTGATCATCGCATTGGCACTGTTGGCATTTATAGTGGATCCTTCCACTCTGGAGTCCACCATACGCGTCTTCTCCTCCAAGTATGACGTAGGTAAGATAGACGGCAATTCCATCAGAGCTGAAGATTTTCAGGCCAAGGTCGATGAACTCACCAAGGTCTACAATCTGACCACCAACAGTCAGTCCGTAAGTGATCAGGTTATGGAACAGCTTCGCGAGACGGCTTGGCAGTCACTTCAGAACGAGATATTCGTTATCCCCGAAATCGAAAGAGCCGGAATCCATGTGGGGCAGGATGAACTTACCGCCCTTTCCACCGGTGTTCTGCCTTCTCCCGTCATCATGCAGGATCCTGTTTTCTGTGATGAGAAGGGTGCTTTCAGTCAGGAGAGGCTGAATCAGTTCCTTTCGGCGGTGGCTCAGGACGGGAGCGGAAATCTGTCCGAATATTGGAAATTCCTCGTAAGCAATGTCCGTCAGCAGCAGTTCACTTCCAAATTCACCGCACTGTTGTCAAACAGCAATATTCTCAATCCCGTGGAACTCCGTCGTGAGGTGGCCGAGAACAACGTCACTTCATCCATCGATTTCGTAATGCTCCCCGTAGGTTTCGAGACCGATTCCACCATAACGGTCACCGATGCCGAGATCAAGGCATATTATCAGAAGCACATCAACGAATATCAGCAGGGTGCGTCACGCGATATAGAATTCGTGGCTTATGAAGCGGTTCCTTCGGAGCAGGACATTCGGGATGCCGGTGATGCCATCGAAAAAGTGTTCGATGAATTCTGTGCCACCGACAACGGCGGGATGAAGCTTTTCCTTTCCAAGAATTCCGATACCCCCCTCTCGGCATACTATTATAAGAAAGGGGAACTCAGTTCACAGCATCCCGAGATCGACGAGTTCGCTTTCTCCGCGAATCCCGGAGTCCTCCCTGTCTTCAAGAAAGAGAATACATACTATGCCGCACGCGTGAACGACGTCAAGATGATGTCCGATTCCGCTTTCGTGATGCATATCCTTCTCTCTGCCGATAACGCTTCCAAGGCCGACAGTCTCTGCACCGAGGCTTCCCGTGGAGCCGATTTCTCGCGGATGGCATCAGAGTGGTCGCTGGATACCAATCCCAATGTGGAGCATGTCGGCGACCTCGGATGGATGACACAGAATATGATGGTTCCCGGTATGGAGGCGGTCCTCACCATGGCTCCCGGTTCCGTAAAAGTGATGAAGACCCAGTATGGATCGCACGTGGTAAAGGTTACAGAACGTACCGCTCCCATGCAGAAGGTACAGGTGGCCATCCTCTCCAAGGAGGCTTCCGTTTCGAATGTTACCGTGAAGGAATATTACTCGAAAGCCAACGATCTGGCTTCGAGAGCTGAAGGCAAGGTGGCCAATTTCGATAAAATCGTAGCTGAAGAGAATCTTCCCGTGGTACCTGTAAACGGACTGCTCGAAACCGCCAAGAGAGTTTCGAAATATGACAATGCCCGTGAGGTGACCCGTTGGGCCTTCGACGCGAAGGTGGGAACAGTCTCCAATATCATCACCGTGGACAACAGGTTCTTCTTCGTGGTGGCTCTCAAAGGTATAAACGAAGAAGGGAACATCCCTGTCTCCAAAGTGGCTCCGTCCATAAAATACAATCTTATGAATGAGAAGAAAGTCGGGAAACTGGCCGCTGACGTCGCTGCCAAGATAGCCGGCAAGACTGATATGGAACAGGTGGCTGAAGCACTCGGCACTACCGTAAGCCATAATGACGGAGTGGCGTTCGGTTCCATCACCAATCCTTCATTCGATCCTGCGTTCATCGGAGCAGTGGCCGCCGCTCAGGAAGGCGTTGTTTCCGGTCCCGTAGAGGGTGCTCTCGGAGTATATGTGTTCTCCGTAAACAGCCGGGACAACGGTTCCTTCTATACTGAAGACGATGCTCACAAGAAAGCGGACCAGCTGCTCGGATACCAGCTCAGCTCACTCTCATCCATATTCCAGAAGATGGCTGACATCAAGGATAACCGTGCGAGATTCTATTAATGGATAATATCCGTATGGATAAAGCGAAGGCGGCCCGTATCTGAGCCGCCTTCGCTTTT
>DCIQ01000163.1:40231-53148 GCA_002317435.1 Bacteroidales bacterium UBA1722
GGTGTATAAAGTATGGAGATGAGGAATACCAGGAAGATGCCGACCAGACCTCCCGTTATGGAGAGTACGGCAGATTCTACCAGGAACTGCATCATTATTACATATCTGGGCGCTCCCAGCGCTTTCTGGATACCGATTTGGTTAGTTCTTTCCTTGACGGATACGAACATTATATTGGCGATGCCGAAGCCTCCTATCAGGAGGGAAAACGCCGCGATGATCCATCCGGCTGACTTTATGGCCCCCGTTATCTGGTCCATCGAATAGATCAGGAATGTCATCGAATTGACAGCGAAATTGTCTTTTTGGGAGGGTTTCAGACGGCGGAAAGAGCGCATCAGAAGTCTGAGTTCCCCTTGGAACTCATCCTGAGATATGCCATCCTTCGGGGCGGCGATGATGGTGCCGTCCCTGCCGACGCTGCTCATCATTTTTCCGTAGTTCAACGGGATTATTACGGCATTGTCCAAATCTATGACCTGAATCATGCTCTTGCCCTGTTTCGTAATCACACCTATGACTGTGGATGTCATCCCTTTTATCTTGATACTTTTTCCTATAGGATTTTCACCTTCTTCGAACAGCGCTTCCGCCACATTGTATCCTATGACGGCAGTATTGGAGCCGCTGCGGGATTCCATGCCGGAAAAGTATCGGCCCTTGGAAACGGTGAGATTCATCAGTTTCTCCATATCCGGAGCGGCCGCGATGACATATCCGTTCGAGAAAGAGCGGCTCCCGTTCTTGAACAGGGCGTAATAGGAGGACATATAGGTGATTTCAGATACGCTCCGCGAGTGTTCCTTTATGAAATTGAAATCCTTTTCCATCACGTTGGGCCGGAGTCTGTATTCCCACCATTTTACGGGTTCGGTAGGGTCGTCCTCGGTGAAGGGCCACTTCTGGATATACACTATGTCGCTCCCGAAGGAACTGAGTCCCTCGTTTACATTAGTCTTGAGTGCGTTGACAGCGCAGAAAACTGCCACTATGGAGAATATTCCTATGGATACGCCGGTCAGAGAGAGGAAGGTTCTGAACCGGTCGGTTTTGAGGGACGTAAGTCCCATCATCGTACTCTCGGCCATCAGTCTGAGGATGGTCCTTGCTTTTTTGATGAATCTGTTCATTTTTCAGGTGTCATTTGTTCAAACCTACTTTCTTTTTCAGATCTCTGAGCACATCGAAGGCATTCATGGGAGTGATGTTGTTCATATCCAATGAGCGCAGAGTATCTCTGATACTGTCAAGAAGAGGGTCGTCGACCTGAAATATCGAGAGTTGTACGGCGTCTGTAGAATCCTGGTAATATTTCTTGCGTTCCCGCAGAGAATTTATCTTGGCATCGGAAGGAGTTCCTTTTTCGAGTTTCTTCAGCATTTTCTCGGCAGAACTGATTACTTCCGAAGGCATGCCGGCCAGTCTGGCCACGTGGATGCCGAAACTGTGGGCCACTCCTCCGGGACACATTTTCCTGAGGAAGAGAACCTGTCCGTCCGATTCCTTGACCGATATGTGGAAATTCCTGATTCTCCGGTATCGCTGTTCCAGTTCATTCAATTCGTGGTAATGGGTGGCGAAAAGCGTTTTGGCGCCCTGGCCGTGCTCGTGGATATACTCCACGATGGACCACGCGATGGACATCCCGTCGAAAGTGCTGGTGCCACGCCCTATTTCGTCCAGCAGAATAAGCGAACGGGGGGAAATGTTATGGAGGATGGTGGCGGACTCAAGCATCTCCACCATAAATGTGGATTCTCCTCTGGAGATGTTGTCGGAAGCACCTACACGTGTGAATATCTTGTCCACATATCCCAGATGCGCCGCTTTGGCAGGTACGAAGGAGCCGCACTGTGCCATAAGGACTATAAGTGCCGTCTGACGCAGGAGCGCCGACTTGCCGGCCATGTTGGGCCCCGTGAGGATAATTATCTGCTGACCGGAACTGTCCAGCAGGACGTCGTTGGCGATGAACTGTTCCCCTTCGGGCATCATCCTCTCTATGACAGGATGTCTTCCCTGTTTTATGTCGAGCACTTCGGAGTCATCCACCTCGGGGCGGCAATATCCATATTCTGATGCACAAGCCGCGAAGGAGAGCAGGCAGTCCAGCCGGGCGATGGCGGCGGCGTTTCTCTGGATGGCCGGGATGAACCGCTGGATGTCCATGACCAGTTCTCCGTAGAGCGAGGCTTCCAATGAATATATCCTTTCCTCCGCTCCGACTATTTTTTCTTCGTATTCCTTCAGTTCGGGTGTGATGTACCGTTCGGCATTTACCAAGGTCTGCTTCCGGATCCATTCGGCTGGGACTTTCTCCTTATGGGAGTTGCGTACTTCGAGGTAATAGCCGAATACGTTGTTGTAGCTGATTTTCAGGGAGGAGATACCCGTCCGTTCGATTTCGCGCTGCTGGATTCCCAGGAGGATATCCTTGCCGTTTACGGCAATATCCCTGCACTCGTCCAGTTCTGCGCTTACCCCTCTGGCGATGACCTCGCCCTTCCCTATCTGTGCGGCCGGTTCGGCGCTGAGTTTTCTCCGGAGGATGTCGAGCAGCCCGCTGCAGTCCGCCATCTCTTCGGAGAGTTTCTTCAGCGAGTCGCATCCGGTAACTGAACTGATGGTGTTTCTGACGGGTGCGAAGCGTTCCAGTCCTCTGCGGAGCTGGTTCATTTCCCTGGGGAGGATTCTCCCTGCCGCTGCGCGTGAGACTATTCTTTCGATATCCCCTATCTGGGATATGTGTTCCGAGAGGGTTTCGGCCATCTGTCCGTCTTGAACCAGTTTTTCCACTGCATCGTGACGGTATCGTATCTCTTTCAGATCCTTCGACGGCATGGCTATCCACGAGCGGAGCATTCTGGATCCCATCGCGGAGACGCATTTGTCGAGTATCTGCAGGAGGGATGCTCCGTCGGGGGAGGTGGGGGAGAGCAGTTCCAGATTCCTTACCGTGAACTTGTCCAGCCAGACGAATTTGTTTTCGTCGATTCGGGAGAGGGAGCATATCTGGGAGAGTCCCTTGGCCGGATTTATCTCTGAGGCGTTCTGACGGTTGGATTCGAGATAGAAGAGGACTGCCCCGGCGGCGGTGAGGCCGAGCTGGAGTGTGTCCACGCCGAATCCTTTCAGAGTTTCCAGATGGAAGTGCTGTCTCAGTTTCTGGTACGATGATTCGAAGACGAAGGCCCATTCGTCCATCGTGGAGATATAGACGTGGGAAGAGGGGGTGAGGAATCTTTTTCTGAAGCCGTCTTCGAATCCTTTCTGGAGGAGGACTTCCTTCGGTGTGAAGTCGTTCAGTAGGAGTTCTATATATTCCAGAGTCCCCTCGGATATTCTGAAGTCACCCGTGGAGATATCCAGAAAGGCTATGCCTGCCTTGTCCTTATAGAATGCGACGGATGCCAGGTAGTTGTTTTCTTTCTGGGGGAGGAGCTGCTCGTTATAGGCCACTCCGGGAGTGACGAGGTCGGTGACTCCGCGGCGGACTATTTTCTTGGCGAGCTTGGGATCTTCGAGCTGGTCGCAGACAGCGACCTTGTATCCGGCACGGACGAGCCGGGGAAGGTAGTTGTCAAGTGAGTGGTGGGGAAATCCTGCCATGGCCGTGTTGGCTGCGGCTCCGTTGGCCCTTTTGGTCTGAACGAGTCCAAGGACCCTGCTGGCCGTTTCTGCATCTTCCCCATAGGCCTCATAGAAGTCCCCGACACGCATCAGCAGCACGGCCTCGGGATAAGTCGCCTTGACCTGATAGTACTGCTTCATCAACGGGGTGTCCACCTGACTGCCGGCCTCTTTCATACTCTTCGTCCTTAACTCCTGCAAATATACTATATTCCGGACCTTTTCCGATGACTGGTCGTGTTTTATTTTTTGTGTGAATACTGTCGATGCGTGGCGGGCGCTCCCTTGCGGTCCTCCGGAGGACTGCTGTTACCGCTGAAGCGAAAGTCCTCCGGAGGACCGCAAGGGAGCGCCTTGTCGATATCTTTTTTCAGGGATGTTTTTCGTATATATGTCGGGGACCCGCTATTTATAGTGTAAATTGCAATCATAGATGCAAGTAAAGAATGCATCATAACTATGAGACTGTCAAAGGTGGGTTTACATTGGGAAATCAATAGAGAGTTGTTCGGTCTTTTGGTGCCGTTTCAATGTTTTCCAAGGTGTGTCTAATAGATTGTTTATGGTTGAATTAATGGATGTGATATCACGTCTGCTGTAGGCGGAAAGAAGATTGACGGTTATGTCAGGAGTAAGTTCGCGGACATCAGGGAGCATCAGTTTACGGAGGTATTGACTCTGCCATCTTGGATATCCTCCGTTCATACAGTTGGTAATGCTTGTCAACTGTTTTTTTGCGAAGTCCGACATTAGTATAGCACTTAGGATTTGAAGGTGGATTAAAGAGATTCCGGTGATATAATATATGTTGTGTTGAGGATAGAATTCTCCGTAGTCTATGAAAACCATTTGGTTTCCAGATATGTCGGGAAGTAATATTTTGGGTGTCGTAACTAATTCAGGAGTTAACTTGTCTATAGTTCTATACCATTTCTCAGGATGTTTTTGAGCGATACGCCGCCGCTGTAGATAGTCCTTGTTCTTCATCAAGTATGCACTGGCTTTAGGATACTGCTCCAAATTTATCAATTGGCCATTATTATCGTAAGGATTCAAAAGGTATTGTCCAGACCAGTGAAATTTATCTCCAGAAAGATCCCTTGCATTTATGGCAGGAAGCAGTAGTTCATTTTCAATAAGTGACGGAAGTTCTTTAGAAATGTAAATGTCATCGGCTCCGGTTGCGATACCGATACCGATATGGAATCCCATGTTTTCGATAGTGGTCAAATAGTTTCTGTCAGTATGGAAGAAAATACTGCTCCAATCTGATGATGAAGGGGAAGGAAGCATTTGTACCGAATTAGTAGAGAGAGCATTAACAGATGTCAGTTCACTATAAGCAAAAGTACTTTTTTGCTCTGATTTGCTAATCAGCGTTATGGCGGGATAAGCCAAAACTTGTGTCTGAAAAGCGTCATTGGCTTTTTCCAACGAGATTATCTTGTCTATTCGGAAAAATGATACGATAAATGACCTGAGTTTTTTCCCATATTCGTTTTTCAACCAACGGTTAGAGCATATAAAACAATGTTTCCCATGTTTTTTCAGAGATAACAGGGTTTTTTCGAAGAATAGAATGTATAGGTCTGCTCGGTAGTGGAATGTCTCGAAAATACTTTTGTATAAAGTCAGTTTATTCTCTGGTATCTGTTCATAACGGATATATGGAGGATTTCCTACGATGATATCGAATTTAGAGATATTGCATAAAAGGATATCTGCACAAAATATATGGGTGTTCTCATTGATATTTATACCTTCTTTCGTTAAATTTTCAATGCAGCATTCTATTTTGATAGGATCGATGTCGTATCCGAAAACATTTTGTTCGAAAGCAGTCTGAAAATCGAATCTGAAATTTATTGAGGACTGTCGGAGTCTTCGGACTATTTCTATTAAAAAAGCACCTTCTCCACATGACGGCTCTAGAATACTGATGAATGATAGGTCTCTATCGGGGCTATATCCTAATAGGTCAAGCATATGACAAACTACAGGAGAAGCTGTAAAAACATCTCCATGTTGGATGCCTGAGCGTCTGATTCCATATGTATTTTCTTTAGAATTCATCTGCTTTTCCGCTCAGATATCCTATGAAGGAAGATATAAAACTACCAATCGAAGTATCATCAGACATATTTTCGAAATGCTCAGGACCATTTGTGCATAGTAGTGCAGCTGAAGAATAGTGTCGTTCAAGTATCAGTTTTTGGCATAGAAGCTTATATCTGTCAAGATATGAAGTGGAGTTAAATTCGGTACGGACAGGAAAGTAAGGCTCAATATTTTTTATAGGAGATGTGGAGGAATCATCTTTTCCTACTACAGTAAGGTATCCGACCCATGGGGCCTGTTGGTTCGGAAACTGATTTTCGCGAAAGGCAGTCCATAGATCTACTGCTGAACCTATTGCCTCTTCGGTGCGGTTGTTAAAATTATTACCATATGAACCGATTTGAGATTTCAGTTCTATGGCTGTTATTAGTTTTTTGTTAGGTGAGATGATTAGAAAATCCCAGTCTTTGGAAGAACGGAAAAATCCAGGAATATATGTATTTTTTGTATAAATGCATTCTTCTGGAATTCCTTGCTCCATTGCTATTCCTTTCAACATATCAATGAAACCATCCATCTGTTTCCCTCCAGTAACGGCTCCTCTATTTGATGAGTCACCACTGGCTAGGAGCTGTTTTTGCTTAGTGTCCCAAAACAATTTGACAGCTTTACCTACTTTAATATTCAACTCATCTTGTTCCATTGCGGCATCTTCTTTTTTTCACTTCTGCAAATATACTTTTTTCAGTTCGAATAGCATTTGTCCATGAAAAATACTACCTCCGAAATCTATGAGATCCTGTGGTTCGTCAAGGGGGATACGATATCAGATATCTGCATGACCATAAGGACTCCATCAGGGATGAATGGGCAGATAAAAATGGAGATCTGGGGACCGGTTTATGGGCACCAGTGGTGAAGAATTACGCTATAGGTAAGGACAACGTTCTTGAGTGTGTGTGCCAAAATATACCTTAAGAAAGAAGGATGCCACACATCTGGGTCGGCATGATAGCAAAAAAGTTGGAGTTTTCCATATATATATATATTGGCGCACACTTAAATGGTCGGGTGTACCCATAGCTTTGAAGCGGTTGTCACGAGTTGCCGCTACGATGGCTTTGATAACCAAATATTCGTGAGAAAATTTTTAGATTTATGAAGAAATTTTTATCTATCGTTACGCTTTTTGTAACATTGGTTTCCAGTATTGTTCTGTATGCCAGTAGTACAGATTTTGGCTATTACATTACAACAGATTGTGTAGCTTGCGGTAGTTGTTTGGATTGTTGTCCGGTTGAAGCTATATATGAATGTGATGATAAATATGCCATTAATCAGGATGTCTGTGTTCAATGTGGGGCATGCTTTGATGAATGTCCGGTGGGTGCAATAGTATATGGCATTCATAAACCATATTGAACCGACCAATGAGTTCTGAGAGAGATTTACTCTAACTGCGATTCGTTATTGGAAGGTGGTGGTGTATAATCTTCCGGACTTTTTGGTCGATTTCTTTTTGTTGTCACAAGTTGTTAACTTGCCGAAAAAAAAAATTGAATACAAAGCCTATAATATTTGTAATAGTATTCTTTTTATATAGCGGCGGGTGTCTTATGTTCGGACAGAATGTCGGGGCGAACACTGTTAACTCTGCATATCTTTATGTGAAAGTCACTGAATCAGGTGAAGATATACCTGTACAGATGGCTTCTGTGTATATTGTCCCTACGGGGGATACTGCCGCTACGGCATTTACGTTCACAAATGCGAAAGGTATAGCTTCGTTGTCGGACATTGCCGCAGGGAATTATGTCTTGAATGTGCAGATGCTCGGGTTTGTGCCATACAGAGAAGAGATACAACTAAAATCACGAACAGCGCTATCTATTTCTGTAATACTCAAGGAACATTTCAAGGAACTTGAAGGGGTGACCATTACAGCTAATGGAGATCTTGTAACGACGAGAGGAGACACACTTATATATAATGCAACATCATTTCGCACTGCGAGTAATGCGAATTTGGGAGATTTGTTGAAGAAGATGCCTGGGATTGAGGTTGGGAGGGGGCAGGTTAAAATTAATGGAGAGCCTGTGACTAAAATAACAGTGGAAGGTAAGACCTTTTTTTTGGGTGACATGTCCAAGGCTCTTGAGAATCTTCCGGCCTATATTGTCAATAAGATTAATATAATTGATGAGGAAAATCGGGATAAGTTCGGTCTGGGCAGTAAAAGAAAAAAGATGGATATCAGGCTGAAGGATGAATATCGCAATGGCTGGTTCGGCCAAGTCTCTGCAGAAGGTGGCTCTTCAATTAATGATGATTCTTCTAATCCTATTGATGACTCAGCCCATGCCTTGTTCAATGCCAAACTGTATTCTTCGCTTTATGGTGAAAATGACCAACTTACATTTCTTGGTGGGGGAAATAATGTCAATGCAAATCAATTGTCGCATAACGCATCCGGTCTGTCTAAAATAGCATCCTTCGGTGTGAATTACAATACATCCCGGATTACGGATATGGAGACAGATGGTTCGGCATCGTACGATTTCAAGGATAACGATGATTGTGCAGAATCCCAACGCACATCTTTCCAAACCTCTGGAAATGAGATAATCACTGATCGTCTCAAGAGTAATAATGCCATAAGCCATTCCACCAAAGCTCATTTCGGCATGGGGAAGCCATTGGAAAAACCTGGTTCTGAGGGTTTTCAGATAGGAGTTGATATTAGTCAAAATTGGAGAAAGATTTCCGGTGAAAGTATTTCTTCAACGAGAAATTCTATAGAAGAACTTAATGGCAGTGTCTCGCGCATATCAGGTGTTTCCGATGATTTCGGCATAGATTTAGGTGTTAGGGCACAGTATTTTTTGGATAAGCGCTCTGTACATCAGCTTTCGTTCCGTGGTACCATCGGGTATGCTGATATTCGTGGGAACAGTGAGGAGTATTTGATAACCCGATTTAAAGAATCTGCTGAAACGCGCAGCCTTCTCTATGATGATAAGAATAACGAACTACGGTTTGATGGCACATTGTCGTATTCGGCACAGTGTTCCCGTCATTGGGAAATTTTGACAACAGCATCAGTTGAATATAGTTCATTTAAAGATATGAGGGATGCTGAGAACGCGGAGGATAACAACAGGAACGAATATTATTCCAAGTACGCAAAAGACAGAAATATTGAATTAACGGAAAGTATTGTTACCAAATACAGAAACAATTTCGCCGGAAGTAAAATTTTTAGTACGTCATTCGGTCTATGTGTTTATGAGGATAAGATTTCCCATTTCTCAATTCAAAGTGCGAAAGAAAATAGAAATGCCTTGTGGATTATCAATGTCGGACCTGTAGCTTCGGTGACTTTTAATGATTTCAAGAATTCATATACGATATCCACAAGAGGTAAAAGCAATGGGCCGTCCAATAGTACATACACCAGTCCGGTGCTTGATGTTTCCGACCCGGTCAACATCTCAACAGGTAATATTTACCTTAAATCGAGTTATCATCAGGATCTTGTATTACAGTTGCGCATTCGCCCCGCAATGTTGAAATCAGCGGTCTTATCAATGAGGCTCAATGGCTCGGTCGATATAAATAAAATTACCAGTGCCAGCTGGTACGACAGTTTGGCAGTGCGTTATTCTATTCCGGTCAACTCTGTCCATCCCTGCTATAATGCCGGGCTGGACGTGACCTATGTTCAACCTCTCAATAAAAAGAAAAGTCTCAATTTGACAGTCTCCCCGAAAGTCTCCTTAGGTAATGTCACAAATTATGTTTCAAACGGTCCTCTCCGTAGCCTTGATCGGGATAGTTTTGAGTATGCCGAGATGATGAGATGGTTTTATGGAGACAGCAAGGGTAGTGAATTTTACAGTGGGAGAAGCGGTTTCATTGAGACTGGTATTCTCCGGGTGAACTGGTCGTTGAAGACCGACTTGAAATATGAAATTCGCTCATCTTCATTAAGATTTGGGGGATTTGTGGATAATACCAGAAACAATTACTCTGCATCTCCTTCAGCGAGGGTTAATAACTGGCGTTTTAATGCCTTTGCCGAATGGTTGTGGCAGAATGGTACTGGCTGGGAATTTGAAACTCGTTTTGATTATTATGGATATCAAGGATTCAGTGACAATTATAACCGTCCTGAATATCTTTTGAACGTCAGTTTATCAAAGGTTATCAAGTCGTTTACTTTACGTCTGTCTGCATATGATGTCTTAGGTAGTGCAAAATCCTTCTATCACGTGTCATATGCGGAATATGAGGAGGATGTATATCATAATAATATCGGACGTTGTATTCTTGTCGGGCTTTCATATAATTTCGGCAAATGGGATCGTTCCGCAAAAATAAAAGTCCAACAGAAATCAAAAGATAAAAATCTGTAATCATGAAAAAATGTGGAAATTGGCAGCGATATGTTCTTGAGTGGGGTGTTCTCGCCGCACTTGTGTTCTTCATTATAGCAAAAACAAGTACAGGCGGACGTATAAATCCTGATTCATATTGTCCGTTTGGTGGACTTCAAGCTTTTGTGAATTATGTATCGCACGGCTCACTACCATGCGATATGAACTCGTTCCAGATAATATCCGGAATCGCTCTTGTCGTGGCAGTTGTATTGTTCAGTAAACTGTTTTGTGCATTTCTCTGTCCTTTGGGTACGATAAGTGATTTATTGATAAAATGGAGGAAGCACATGAATGTCAGGCCTGTATTGATACCTACAAGAGGTTCGCTTGATAAAATACTGAGGATAGTCAAGTATGTCCTTCTGTTTGTGATATTATATAGTACGATGGCTACAGGAGAACTTCTCTGTAAGAGATTTGATCCATATTACGCGATGGCAACGGGGTTTAGAGGAGAACTTACATTATGGATTAGCCTAGGGATGCTGTTCCTGCTTGTATTAGGTTCATTTTTCATAGATAATTTTTGGTGCAGATATGTGTGCCCTCTTGGTGCAGTGTCCAATACTTGTAAATATTGGCTATGGGTGGTTACTATGTTGGGGGTTGTATATATGGTAAATTCCATCTCGACACAATTCCCGGTATGGTGTATTGTCGCGTTGATATGTTCAATAGGGTATATGTTTGAGATTTTTAGCCCTCGAACTTCGCTGCAGGTTCTTTATGTGCACAGGACTAAGGAGCGTTGTGACGCTTGCATGTCCTGCGAAAAGAAATGTCCGTATCACATTAATATTACAGGTTTCAACGGAGCGGTGGAGGATGTTGACTGTATGTTGTGTGGAGAATGTGTTGCGAACTGCCCTTCAGAGGCATTGAATTTAGGCTTTTCAGAGAAACGTTCTGCCCCCAAGTTCAATCGTTTTATCCCTGCGATATTGACGGTTGTCATCGTTGTTGTTTCTATGCTGATAGGCAAAAACTTCGAATTGCCTACGATTAATCAGGTGTGGGGAACGGAGAGCACAAAAGATTATCAAACCTTTACCCTTGAAAATCTCAGTCAGGTGCATTGTTATGCAAGCAGCAAGTCATTTATGGGCAAACTTCAACAGATCGAGGGTGTTCATGGTGTAAGAACATATGTACAGCACCATAGGGCTGAGATTTTGTTCGATCCTGATGTAACGACTTCGGAGAAGATAAGGGAGGAATTGTATGTAAGTGCTAATTTTCAGATATCTGCTCCTGATCATAATGTAGTTTCGACTCTTAGAGTGGTAACTATTCGTACGGAGAAAATGACACGCTCTAATTCAGTGAATCTTCTTGGTCTGCAGTTTAAACAACGTGACAGCTTGATTTATGGATTGAGCACTGAGTGGGACATGCCTCTTATTGTGAAAATGTATGTTGATCCGGCTTTTGACAAGGATGAAGATTGGATTAGAAATGTAGTCAATATGCCTTTCCTTGAGATGGAGAATGCTCACACAGGTAAGATAACCAAAATGCCACTCGGTTTCGAATTTGTGCGTATGGAACATTCTGATTCCACTATCAGCACTGTTGATTTTCTTCATATGATGTTCAAGCCTTTTGTGGCTGAGTTCAAATCTGTTTCAGAAGTTGATTCTTCTGTTGAGCAGTTCCTATATGAAATTCCGGAGAAGAATGTTACAAAACCTATTGTAGTGCGACAAATGCCACTTCTTGCTTCTTATTTGAGTGGACAGAAAGGCATTGGTGCAGTATATACTTGTCTTAATGATGATTGTAAACCGACTCTTGTAGTACGTTTTTATCATCCGATGACAGCAGATGGATTATATGACCTTTTATCTGCTGAAAAATGGTCTGTGCAGGAAAAGGAAGGTGCACATTCCGTTCTTGCTCCCTTCAAATATGTTGATAAGGGTATAGTGCGCAAGTTGTAACCTGCGTTTTTTTGTTTTATTGCAAAGCCTAAAATCGGTAGAATCCGATGTGCCATTTTGATGAAATAAAAATTTTACCTCTGCAGTACATTCCCGGAGAGAGTCCGGATGACTATATGAAGAGCCTGACGGCACCGTGCGGCGGGCCCGCGCGACAAATCCGAGGAGTCGGATGACCGCAGTCACATTGAAGGGAGGAGAGATGGGATTTGTGGCATATCCATCTTGGATAATGGCTCGGAATGATTAAATTCGCGTGATTTCAAAGCGTTAAGGGTATGGATGCAAGTGTCAGGCGCAAGATGCCGATAGGCATACAGGATTTTGAGAATCTGATTAAGGACGGGTATGTTTATGTCGACAAGACAGAAAGGATTCATCAACTGGTTACCCAGGGGAAGTATTATTTCTTATCCCGTCCCCGCCGTTTCGGGAAGAGTCTTCTGATAAGCACTCTTGAGGCACTCTTTCTCGGGAAACGTGAGTCGTTCAAGGGTCTGGCTATCGACAGCAAACCCGACATCGACTGGGCTGTTCATCCTGTGCTGAGACTGGATTTGAATGCGGAGAATTATAGTTCAAGTGGCAGTTTGGATGCTCAGTTGAATTCTTTCCTTACCAATGCGGAAGCGATATACGGGAGAGAAGATACGGATACGACCTTTGGGTTACGTTTTTCGGGTATCATCAAACGTGCATACGAAAAGACCGGCCGTCGTGTGGTGATACTTGTGGATGAGTACGACAAACCGATGCTTCAAGCCATAGGTAATCCGGAACTTCAGGAGGCATACCGCTCGACTTTGAAGGGTTTCTACGGCGCCTTGAAATCGATGGACGCATACATCCG
>DCIQ01000163.1:53158-61732 GCA_002317435.1 Bacteroidales bacterium UBA1722
TCGCCATACTCACCGGTGTCACCAAGTTCGGCAAGGTCAGCGTGTTCAGCGACCTGAACAATCTTCGTGACATATCGATGTCACCCGATTATTCGGATATCTGCGGGATAACCGAAAAGGAACTTTTGTCAAATTTCGGTGAAGAGATAAAGAATCTGGCAGCAGCGAACGGAATAACTGAAGATGAATGTATCTCTCAGATGCGTGTCCGTTATGACGGATATCATTTCCATCAGTCAGGAGCGGGAATGTATAATCCGTTCAGTGTCCTGACCACATTCGTCAACAATGAATTCGGGAGTTACTGGTTCGAGACCGGGACTCCGACATATCTTGTGACCCTCCTTCAGCGTGCCGAATATAATCTGGAGCAGCTGTCAGATGTCAGCGCGGATTCCGATGTCCTGAATTCGGTGGATTCCGAATCCGGGACTCCCATACCGGTCATATATCAGAGCGGCTATCTGACCATAAAGGGATATGACAGCGAGTTCGGGACATATACCCTGGGATTTCCGAATCAGGAAGTGGAGGAGGGATTCACCAAATTCCTTATGCCGTGCTACATTCATCCCGGCGGACGGAAGTCACCGTTCCTGATAAACAATTTCGTGCGGGATGTCCGTGCCGGGAATACCGCCCAGTTTATCAAGCGTCTGCGCACCCTCTTCGCCGACACCCCGTATGAACTGATCCGGGATTTGGAGAACCACTACCAGAACGTCCTGTGGCTGCTGTTCAAGCTGATGGGGTTCTATACCCAGGCGGAATACCACACGAGCGACGGCCGCATCGATCTGGTGGTCAAGACTCCGAAATATTGTTATGTTATGGAGTTCAAACTGGACGGTACCGCTCGGGAGGCTCTGGACCAGATATCCGACAAGAACTACACGCTCCCTTTCACCCTTGACGGCCAGCAGGTGATCCGCCTCGGCATCAACTTCAGCCGGGAGACGAAGAACATCGACGAAGTGCTTGTCGGGTGATTTCCCGGTGTTCCGGGTATCTTGACTGATTCAGGACTTAATACTTGTCTATAGTTCCATACCATTTCTCCCTCATAACGGTCAATCCGCGTGATGGGATAAAAGTTAGTATTTTTGTGATATCAAACAGTTTATATGATATGAAGACCCACATCATCATCACAGTTATGGCGGTCGCCGTCATCGCATCCTGTGCGAAGCAGGTTCCCGCACCCGAACCGGTGGATTATGTAAATACCGAAATCGGCTACATCAGCCATATGCTGGTGCCGGTATATCCCACAGTACAGCTGCCGCATTCACTTATGCGGGTATTTCCGTGCAGAAGTGAATACACTACCGAACTGCTCGGAGGGCTGCCCCTGCTGGTCACCGGTCACCGCGCTCAGGCGAATCTCTCCATAGGTTTTCCGGGGCGTAGGCTTGACTTTGACAATGAACACATTACACCTTACAGTTATGAGACGGAGGTGGCCTCTTCCAGCATCCATTCCCGTTTCGCCCCGTCGCACCAGAGTGCGATATACGATCTGACCTTCCGTGAGGGACCGGCCACGATCTCCTTCGACTCCGAAGATGGTGAAATGAATGTCGAGGGTAATGTAGTCAAGGGTTGGTGCGCCGTAGGCGGCGATACGAAAGCATATGTTTATGCCGAACTCGAAAAGGCTCCTGCGGAGGTCGGAATAGCGGCTCCGGGTCACCTGAATCTTGTTTTTGACATCTCCCATCTGCGCATCCGCTACGGCATCTCCCTCATCAGCACGGAGCAGGCGGCGAAGAACCTCACACGCGAGATCTGCGGTTTCGATGTCGATCCCCTGATTACGGAAGGGCGCAGAATCTGGAACGAGGCCCTCTCACGGCTTGAGGTCAGTGGAGGTTCCGAGAATGATCTGACCGTTTTCTATACATCATATTATCACACTCTAGAGAGACCTGTCAACATCAGTGAGGACGGATGCTACTGGAGCGGTGAGGATAATCAGGTCCACGAGGACGGCGGTGTGCCTTACTATACTGACGACTGGCTCTGGGACACTTACCATTCGGCACACCCTCTCCGCACCATCGTGGATACCGGGATGGAGGAGGATGTGCTCGCTTCATACCTGCGTATGTCGGATGAGAACATACACGGATGGCTTCCCTGTTTCCCCTCCGTCAGCGGTGCGGGCAGGTCGATGAACAGCTGCCATACCATAGTCGCGTTCGCCGATGCGGTCGCGAAGGGACTTGATGTGGATGTCCGGAAGGCAGAAGAGGCCGCCGTAGCGAGTCTCAAGGGCCGCACCCTCTGCCCTTGGAACGGTGGTAAGGCCGGGGCGCTGGATGCATTCTATTGGGAGAAGGGCTATTTCCCCGCTCTGAAAGAAGGGGAGAAGGAGACAGATCCGAATGTCCACGGATTCGAAAACCGTCAGCCCGTCGCTGTCACGACGGGTGCTTCGCTTGACTGCTGGGCTGTATCCCTCCTGGCGAAGGCGGCTGGAAATGCTGATGACGAGGAATATTTTTTAAGGCAGAGTTTCAATTATCGTAATCTGTTCAATCCGGAGACCGGGTTCTTCCACCCGAAGGATCGGGATGGTAAGTTCATAGAACCCTTTGACTACAACTATCCTGGCGGGATGGGAGCGAGGGAATACTATGATGAAAACAACGCCTGGGTTTACCGCTGGGACGTCCAACATAATATCTATGACCTCATCTCCCTGATGGGAGGTGACGGGAAGTTCGTGGCGGCGCTTGACAGTATGTTCGCTGAGCCGCTCGGAATGAGCAAATATAGCTTCTGGGCGAAACTCCCCGACCACAGCGGCATAATAGGACAGTTCTCTATGGGTAATGAACCCTCACTTCACGTCCCCTACCTTTACAATTATGCCGGTGCACCATGGAAGACTCAGAAACGCATACGTCAGATGCTGCGCACTTGGTTCCGTAACGACCTGATGGGGATGCCGGGTGATGAGGACGGCGGCGGAATGACATCTTTCGTGGTATTCTCCTCGATGGGGTTCTTCCCTGTCACTCCCGGCAAGGCGGAATATGCCATCGGCAGCCCCCTCTTCGAGAATGTCAGAATACATCTCGAGGATGGCAGATGTTTCGAGATAAGAGCAGTCGGAGTCTCTGAGGACAACAAGTACATTCAGGGGGCGAAACTCAACGGCAAATCCTGGAATGAACCCTTCATCAGCCACGAGGATATAATTGCCGGAGGCGTACTCGAACTGGAGATGGGTCCCCTTCCCAACAAGGAATGGGGTGCATCTTCCTCCGACCGGCCGGTCTCGTTATAAATCAGTCCGGACAGCATTTTGTCTGTGAAAAATGCTACCTCCGAAATAATTCATACCTTTGCGTTATGAAACAGTATCTGGATCTTCTGCAGCATATTCTCGACAACGGTACCGACAAGAGTGACCGGACGGGTACCGGGACACGGTCGGTGTTCGGTTATCAGATGAGGTTTGACCTTAACGAAGGGTTTCCTCTGCTCACTACGAAGAAGGTTCATCTGCGTTCCATCATTTATGAACTGCTCTGGTTCATAAAGGGGGATACGAACATCAGGTATCTGCACGACCATAAGGTGTCCATCTGGGACGAGTGGGCGGATGAGAACGGGGATTTGGGACCGGTTTACGGACACCAGTGGCGTTCATGGCCTGCTCCGGACGGCAGGACGATAGACCAGCTGAAGAATGTGATAGAGTCTCTGAAGACGAATCCTGACGGGCGGCGGCATATCGTGTCCGCCTGGAATCCGGCGGAGGTGGACAAGATGGCGCTTCCTCCCTGTCATTCGCTGTTCCAGTTCTATGTCGCTGACGGGAAGCTTTCCTGCCAGCTCTATCAGAGGAGTGCGGACGTGTTCCTCGGGGTGCCTTTCAACATCGCATCTTATGCTCTGCTGACTATGATGGTGGCGCGGGAGTGCGGATACGAGCTCGGGGATTTCGTACATACTTTCGGGGATGTCCATATCTATAACAATCATTTCGAGCAGGTGAGGGAGCAGCTTTCGCGTACACCCCGTCCTCTCCCGGTGATGAAACTGAATCCGGACATCCGCAGTGTGTTCGATTTCGATTATGAGGATTTCACCCTCGAAGGGTATGATCCGTATCCTGCCATCAAGGCGCCTGTAGCAGTATAAAAATTCAGCCTATGATATCCATAATAGTAGCAGTGGCGAAGAATTACGCCATAGGTAAGGACAACAAGCTTCTCTGGCATCTGTCGGAGGATCTGAAGTATTTCAAGCGGACCACCTCGGGCCATCCGGTGATTATGGGGTGGAACACCTTCCTCTCCGTAGGCGGGAGACCTTTCCCGAACAGGAGGAACATTATCGTGAACAATGCGATGGAAGACGGTCAGAGGGACGGGTATGAGGTGTTCTCCGATTTGGACAGGGCTCTCGCGGCGGCGCAGACCACGGATGAACAGGTGTTCGTGATAGGCGGGGGGATGATGTACAGGACCTCATTGCCGAAGGCGGACAGATTATACATCACGGAGGTGGATGTGGTCATCGAAGATGCCGATACGTTCTTCCCGGAAATCGACCGTTCCGTCTGGAAGGAGTCCTCGCGCTCGGAGAAGATGCACGATGACGGGACGGGGTATGATTTTCATTTCGTGGTTTACGACAGAAAATAGCCTTTCCTCTGCACGGGTTCCATTAGTTTCCATAGTTCCAATTTTCAAAGTTCCAATAGTTCCATGAAAGACAATAGTGCTAAAAGGGCCAGTTTCAGAAGTTCCTTCGGACTGCTGGTGGCATTGGCGGGTTCTGCCGTAGGGTTGGGCAATCTCTGGCGTTTCCCGTATCTGATGGGTACCAACGGAGGTGCCGCTTTCATCATTATCTACCTGATTTGCATCGTGTTTATATGCCTTCCGATGATGATATCGGAGTTTATGATAGGACATGCCAGCAAGTCGGATGCCGTGGGTGCATTCAGAGTATTGGCTCCCGGTCAGAAAGGTTGGCGGGTGGCCGGAGCGATAGCGGTACTCTGTTCCCTGTTCATTATGTGTTTCTATTCCGTGGTGGGGGGATGGACTCTGGATTATTTGTTCAAATCTCTCGGGATGGCATTCAGTGACGTGTCGGAAGGACAGTGTGCCGGGATATTCACTTCGATGGTGGTCTCCAGATGGGAGCCTGTAATATTTATGACAGTTTTTCTGGCGGTGTCCGGTCTTATAATATGGGCCGGGGTGGAAAAAGGTATCGAGAGATATTCGAAGATTCTGATGCCCCTGCTGTTCGTCATAATAGTGATAATCGCAGTGTATTCCTGTCTTCTGCCGGGTGCTTCCGCGGGGCTTTCCTTTATGTTCAGTCCGGATTTTTCGAAAGTGAACGGGGGGACCATTCTGGCTGCGCTGGGGCAGGCGTTCTTCTCCCTGAGTCTGGGGGCCGGAATGGTGCTGACTTACGGCTCTTATGTAAAGGAAGGGGAGAATATTCCGAAGATGTCCCTGCTTACGGCGATTTCCGATACTTGTTTCGCCCTTTTGGCCGGTATGGCGATTATGCCTGCAGTGTTCGCATTCGGACTCTCTCCGAGTGAGGGACCCGGACTGGTGTTCATAGTTCTTCCGGAGATATTTTCCAAGATGGTATCCGGAGATATTATCGCCATCGCTTTCTTCTTCGTGCTGTTCGTGGCGGCCCTCACTTCCATCATATCGATGCTGGAGGTGGTGGTGGCCTGTATCGCGGAGGAGTTCAGAATGAAAAGAGGTGCTGCGGTCCTGCTTACCCTGGCGTTCGTCATGGTGTTCGGAATATTGTGCTCGCTTTCCCAGGGGGTGCTGAGCGACTGTCTTATTTTCGGCAAGAACATATTCGACCTGTTCGACTATACCACTTCGAATATAATGATGACTTTCGGAGGACTTGTCGTAGTCATTTTCGTGGGCTGGAAGATGAAGAAGCCGGATGTCTTCGCGGAATATTCCGCCGGAGGAAAATTTGTCCATCCGGTTCTTTACAAGGTATTGTATTTTCTGACCAAGTATGTGGCTCCCGTGGCCATCGCGGTCATTATGGTCTGCGGATTGATAAAGTAGTTCTCCGTATTCGATGATATAAAAAGGACGCCGGTTGTCGAAGCCGGCGTCCTTTTTCAATATAGGCGGGACAGTTTATTCCTCTTTCTTCACGGTGCTGGCCAGACAGAGCTCGTCCATCTGGATCTGGTCGATGCGCGAAGGGGCGTCGAGCATCACGTCGCGGCCCTGATTGTTCTTCGGGAATGCGATGTAGTCGCGGATGGTCTCCTGACCTCCGAAGAGGGCGCAGAAGCGGTCGAATCCGAATGCTATGCCTCCGTGAGGGGGAGCACCGTACTTGAAGGCGTTAATCATGAATCCGAAGCGGTAGTCGGCGTCTTCGGGGGTGAACCCGAGGACTTCGAACATTCTCTTCTGGATCTCCGCATCGTGGATACGGATAGAGCCTCCTCCGACTTCGGTGCCGTTCAGGACGAAATCGTATGCGTTGGCGTTGACCTGTTCCAGATCTTCCTTCCGGTCGCTGTAGAATTCCTTCAGCTGTTCGGGCTTGGGAGCTGTGAAGGGGTGGTGCATGGCATAGAAGCGGCTGGTCTCGTCATCCCATTCCAGCAGGGGGAAATCCACCACCCACAGGGGTGCATAGACTTTCGGGTCGCGCAGGCCGAGGCGGTTACCCATCTCGATACGGAGGGAGCCGAGTGCCACCTGTGTTTTCTTTTTGCCTGCGGCAAGTATGAGGATCATATCACCCTCCCGGGCTCCGCAGGTGTCCGCGATGGCCTTGAGGTCTTCGGGGGAGTAGAATTTGTCCACCGAGGATTTGATGGTGCCGTCGGCGTTTACGCGGATATAGACGAGTCCCTTCATTCCTATCTGGGGTCTCTTCACCCATTCGGTGAGTTCGTCCACCTGCTTGCGGGTGTATCCGGCGATGCCGGGTACGCAGATGGCACCGACATATTCAGCGGAATCGAAGACGCTGAAGTCGTGGCCTTTCACCATCGGGGTGAGTTCGTGAATCTCCATCCCGAAACGGATATCGGGCTTGTCGGAGCCGTACTTCGACATCGCTTCGGCATAAGGCATGCGGAGGAACGGTTCGTTGAATTCCTTTCCGAGGACATTTCGGAAAAGGGTCTTGATGAGTCCTTCGAAGGTCTCCAGGATATCATCCCTTTCTACGAACGACATTTCGCAGTCCACTTGTGTGAACTCGGGCTGACGGTCGGCGCGGAGGTCTTCGTCGCGGAAACAGCGGACTATCTGGAAATAGCGGTCATAACCGGCCACCATCAGGAGCTGTTTCTGCTGCTGGGGACTCTGGGGAAGGGCGTAGAACTGTCCGGGATTCATACGTGAAGGTACCACGAAGTCGCGGGCTCCTTCGGGAGTCGATTTGATGAGATACGGAGTCTCTATCTCCATGAAATTCTGGGAGTCGAGATAGTTCCTTATCTCGTGGGCCATACGGTGGCGGAGCTGGAGCGCTTTCTTCAGCGGATTGCGGCGAAGGTCGAGGTAGCGGTATTTCGCACGGAGTTCTTCTCCTCCGTCTGATACGTCTTCGATGGTGAAGGGGGGCACTTCGGCCGGGTTGAGTACGTTCAGCGTCTGAAGTTCCACTTCTATCTCGCCTGTCTCTATTTTGGCGTTTTTCGACTGGCGTTCCTTCACGGTACCTGTGGCCTGGATGACGAATTCGCGGCCGAGTTTCGATACCTGGGCATTCAGGTCTTCATTTTCCGTCACTATCTGAGTGATGCCATATCTGTCGCGGAGGTCGATGAAGCTCATCCCTCCCATTTTTCTGACTCTCTGTACCCAGCCGGCGAGGGTCACCTGCTTCCCGGCATCGCAGAGGCGGAGTTCTCCGCAAGTGTTAGTTCTGTACATATCTAATTAATAAATTATAGACGAAGTCTCTTATCAATCTGCAAATTTAGCAATCATTAAGTAATGATGACTAATAAGTCAAGATAAAATAATATGGTAATCTTTCCTGATATTTTTGAGAAAGGATTTCTTTTCCCGTACCTTTACGGATATGAAAAAAACAGCCCTCATCATCGCCGCCCTGTTGGCCGCCGTCACTCCTCTCTATGCCGGGAATTTTACAAAAGATGTGTCATTCAGTTATGCCGGGAAAGCCTTTTCCGCTGACGGATGGAGAAAGAACGCCACTGTCGTAGATAGTGAGACCACTACAGTCGAATACATCTCCCCCGACGGGAGATTGAAATATTCTGTCGTCACCAGAGAGTATTCCGATTTTCCGGTGGTGGAGACGAGACCTTATCTGGAATGTATATCTTCAGATTCCACGGATTTCATAGATGATTTCGTTTCGCTCCACCTTACCCGTCCCCATACCTCGGGCAGCGTGAGGGTCAGGCGCATGACAGGCTCGCTTTCCAGTTATACCGATTTCTGCCGTCAGGATGTTCTGCTTCAGGGGCGCCACGAATGTGATTATGTGAAGATGAGTTCCCCTGAAGGCCGTTCAAGCGCGTGGCTGCCCTATTTCGGGGTGGATTTCGATTCCGGC
>DCIQ01000007.1:0-7887 GCA_002317435.1 Bacteroidales bacterium UBA1722
TGAATCTGGCATTGACTGAAGTGGAATCAGCCAGAAGCGCTTTTTTATAGAATACCTCGCTCTCCTGCCATTTCCGGTCTTCATATGCGCGGTTTCCTTTTCTTACCTGACGGACTTCCCGGTTCTGGGCCTGAAGTGATACCGCCCCCGAACACAGGAGCATCAGCACCACGACCATACGGGCAGTGCCCGGGGCCCCGAAAAGATTACGCCCGTTTCTCCTGTCATTTATCAGAAATGCCAGAATGATAAAGAACAAAGCTATACCGAAGAAATACATATATTGTTCATCAAAATCCTGAAATACTACCGACTGGAACTCCTTATCCTCCATATTCCGGATGTCATCGATTATGGGATTCAGTCCGAACTCCGTGTTTCCGGCCCGAACATAGATTCCTCCTCCCGCTTCAGCCACTTCCGCGAGAGTCTTCTCGTCCAGTCGCGTGACCACGATATTCCCGTCACGGTCCTTCATCAGGTTTCCGTCCTTCGGAATGGGTTTCCCCTCTGAAGAACCGACTCCTACGGTGAATACACGGACACCCGCCTGTGCCGCATTCCCGGCAGCTTTCACGGGATCTCCTTCGTGGTTTTCGCCGTCGGTTATCAGAATCACCGCCCTGCTGTTCTGACTCTCGGGAGAAAAACTCCGGCAGGCGGTGACGATGGCATCGTCCAGAGCCGTCCCCTGGACGGGTACCGATTCGGTGTTGATGGAGTTCAGAAATATCTTGGCCGAGACATAGTCCGCCGTGATGGGAAGCTGGACGAAAGCCTGTCCGGCGAATACGATAAGACCTATCCTGTCTCCCTGAAGTCTGTCCGTCAATTTGGAAATGGCCAGTTTGGCCCTTTCAAGACGATTCGGGGAATAATCTTCCGCCAGCATGGAGTTGGATACGTCCAGGGCGACCATTATCTCGATTCCCTTCAATTCCTGTTCTTTCAGGGTGGCCCCCAACTGGGGACGGGCCATGCCGACGCACAGGAAGAACCAGGCCAGCGACAGGAAAATCAGTCTGACCCACCCTTTCTTCGAAGAGGAATCGGGAAGGAGAACAGCCAGCAGACGCGCCTCGCCGAACAGTTCCATCCGGCGGCGGCGCAGTCTCCTCATCACCCCGTACAAGATAAAAAATACGGGTATGAGAGCTATGAGAAGCAAATAATCAGCAGCAGCGAAATGTATCATATCACGCTATCCTCCTTCCTGCAAATAATTTCAATACTATATCGAGGAGAAAAGCCAGCAGCGCGGTCAGGCCGAACCTGCCGAAAAGTTCCGAATATACCGGAAACGAATCCACCGTGGTCTTCACTTTCTCCATCTTGTTTATCTCTCCGTATATCTGGAGCAGTTTGGTATTGTCGGTAGCACGGAAATACGCTCCTCCGGTCTGCTCCGCCACCTCTTTCAAAAGGGCTTCGTCTATCTCCACGGGGATATTCTGGACCTGTACGCCGTATGGCGTCATCACAGGATAAGGGGCGGTCCCCATGGCACCCACGCCGATGGTATATACACGGATGCCGTAGGTTTTGGCGATTTCTGTGGCCATCATCGGAGTTATCTCACCCCTGTTGTTCACACCGTCGGTCAGAAGTATTATGACCCGGCTGGGGGCATCCGAGTCCTTCAGTCTCGCCACTGCCGTGGCAAGTCCGTTTCCGATGGCCGTACCATCCTCTATCAGACCGCACTCCACCTCCTTCAGAAGGTTTATCAGGGTAGGTCTGTCGGTGGTCAGGGGACACTGAGTGAAACTTTCCCCCGCGAAGACCACCAGTCCCATCCTGTCGGCGGGACGCTGCGAGATGAATTCCACGGCGATGCCTTTGGCCGCTTCTATGCGGTCAGGATCGAAATCCCTGGCCAGCATACTGGTGGAAACGTCGAGGGCCATCACTATATCTATCCCTTCGGTATCCACCGTCTCGTTCACCGAAGACGAACGGGGTCTGGCGATGGCGATCACGAGAAAAGCCACCGCTATACATTCCAGGACGAAAGGAAGGTGCATCAGCACTTTCCTGACAGTCACCCCGCCGGAGACGAAGCCGCCCGTATCCGACACGGACATCGAAGGTTCCCTGCCCGACCACTGACGCCACACATATATGGCGATGAGGGGGACCAGCAGCAGTTCCAGCCAAAGCAGCTGCGGATATTCAAAAAAGAATGAAGTATCTTCCATCATTTTTTAACGACTTCTTCTGTTTGCGCACCTATCTTCCGCTCGTATGTCTCGTTGACGAAACGGACGGCGGCGGGAATGGCATTTTCGTTCTCTTCCCTGGTACAGGAATATTTGGCGAACTTGACCAGATCGGAGCGGCGGAAAAGTTCGGAGAGGGACTCATATTCATCGGGACGGATGTCCTTTCCGGAGAGTTCCGCGAGTATCTCGGCGGATGTGGATTCCAACGCCTGGATATCGAAGCGCCCCTCCAGATAAAGCCGGAGGGCATCGGTAATCTCCGTATAGAACTGTTTCTGCCTGTTCTTCTGCCAGAGTTCCTGCGAATGTATCCTGTCCAGTGCCCTGAGTGCCACTATATGGGGAGGATCGACCGTTACAGGACGTCCGGTAATGGTCAGACCCGCCTTCTTCCTCCGCACTATTACGATGATGCCGTATATGACGGCGGCCAGAAGCGCGAAAGCCAGAACCCATTTGGCCACTTCCATGAAAGTGACCGGATATCTGAACTGCGGCTTGATGTCGGAAAAACGGGGGGTGTCATCCCCTTCGGCCCTTTCGGGAGACATGAAGGTAGAGGTATCCACCTCTATGGTCTTCACCACCAGAGGCATCCCGTCGAAATGCAGGGTATCCGTCTCCTCACCGTCACGATAGAAATAGAACACTCTGTCGGGAAGCATATATTCCCCGCTCTCGAATGAAGTTATGACCGCCCTGGCCTCCACCCTGGTAATTTTCTTTTTCTTCGAAATGGTATCGAGGGTAAAATGGCTTATCACCTCCACCCCCGGCACCACGGGATTCGCCAGCGAGTCGAAATCCATCGTCAAGTCGGACGGGACGTCGAAAACCGCCTTCCATTCGACGTGGTCACCGATCAGGACAGTGTCCTTCGACAGGGAGCCGGAAAGCAGTTCCTGAGCGCTCAGCGCCGCCGGGAAAAGGATTGCCGCAAGGCATAATGATAATCGTCCGGATATTCTCTTCATAGTCACGCCCTACTTTTGAACAGAGCCACCAGGCTCTTTACGTAATCCTGGTCAGTCGCGATGCTGACCGTATCCACTTTATACCGCCTGAGGAGCACCAGCATCTCGCGGTAGGCCCCGACGGCATGCTTCTCATACTCCTCGCGGACCGCACTGCTGGAAGTGTCCACCAGGGCGGTGCGGCCGGTTTCACAGTCCCTGACACGGAGCAGCCCCACGTCGGGAAGGGTCCGTTCACGTTCGTCGAAGATGTTTATCACCGATATCTCGTGCCTGTTCACGGCGATCTTCAGGGCATCTTCATACGCCGGGTATATTCCGTCACGCAAGTCCATCATGTCGGACAGGACAAATGCCGTGCATCTCTTCTTTATGGCGTTGGTCATGAACCTGAGCGCCTGGGAGATATCCGTACCGGTATGCTGCGGCTCGAACTCCAGTATCTCGTGGATGATGCGCAGCAGATGGCTCCTGCCCTTCTTCGGGGGGATGAACTGCTCCACCCGGTCACTGAAGAAGAGCGCACCCACCTTGTCATTGTTCACCGCCGCGGAGAACGACAGGACCGCCGCTATCTCCGCGGCAAGTTCCCGCTTGCTCCTGCATCTGGTACCGAATATCCTGGACGCACTCACATCGATGAGGAGCATCACCACCAGTTCGCGCTCCTCCTCGAACACCTTCACGTACGGAGCGCGCAGTCTGGCGGTTACGTTCCAGTCCATATTCCGGACATCGTCACCGTACTGGTATTCGCGCACTTCACTGAAGGCCATACCCTTCCCCTTGAACGCCGAGTGATATTCACCGGCGAAAATCTGATGGGAGAGAGCCCTGGTCCGGATTTCTATCTTGCGGACCTTCTTCAGCAATTCATTTCTATCGTCCATCGTCTGAACTCCCCGTCAAAAGCCTACGGAACCTCCACTGCATTGATGATATCCGAAATAATCTGTTCCGAAGTGATATTCTCGGCTTCGGCTTCATAGGTGAGGCCGATTCTGTGGCGGAGCACTTCGTAACATACGGCACGGACATCTTCGGGAATCACATAGCCGCGTCTCTTTATGAAGGCATAAGCCTTGGAGGCCATCGCCAGCGAGATGGAGGCACGGGGCGACCCGCCGTAGGAAATCATATCCTTCAGTTTATGAAGTCCGTACGCTTCGGGAGTACGTGTGGCATACACTATATCCACGATATATCTCTCGATTTTCTCATCCATGTAGACTTCGCGGACCACTTCGCGCGCCCTGCTGATATCCTCCGGCTGGAGCACGGCGGAAGGTTTCGGGAACGCCCCTCCGTTATTCATCCGGATAATCAGCTTCTCCTCCTCTTTCTTCGGATATGTCACCACCACCTTCAGCATGAAACGGTCCACCTGTGCCTCGGGAAGAGGATAGGTGCCTTCCTGCTCGATGGGGTTCTGCGTGGCCATCACCAGGAACGGTTCGGGAAGAGGGAATGTCTCGTCCCCGATGGTCACCTGCCTCTCCTGCATCGCCTCCAGCAGAGCCGACTGCACTTTGGCGGGAGAACGGTTGATTTCATCCGCGAGGATGAAGTTGGCGAAAATCGGGCCTTTCTTTATCTGGAATTCTTCACTTTTCTGGCTGTAGATCAGCGTACCGAGCACATCCGCGGGGAGGAGGTCCGGAGTGAACTGGATTCTGTTGAACTTGGCATTCACGCAGCGGGACAGAGTGTTGATGGCCAGAGTCTTGGCCAGTCCGGGAACTCCCTCCAGCAGGATATGCCCATTCGCCAGAAGACCTATGAGAAGGTTCTCCACCAGATGCTTCTGACCTACGATGACCTTGTTCATCTCCATGGAGAGAATGTCCACGAAGGCGCTCTCCTTCTGAATCCGGTCATTCAATTCCTTAATATTTACTGTATCCATAATGGTATGATAAAATTATATTTTTCGTACTTTTGCGACGTCTTTTCAAAAGGGCGAATTTAACGTTTTTTACAATACGATGAGGTATTTCGTTTCATTATCTTACCGTGGCTCACGATACTGCGGATGGCAGTTTCAGACGAACGGTCCAAGCGTCCAGGCTGAAATGGAACGAGCCCTCTCCATCCTCCTCGGAGGCCGGTGCGGAGTCACGGGAGCGGGAAGGACCGACACCGGGGTGAACGCATCGCGGTTCATCGCGCATTTCGACTCCGCCGGCGGGACTCTGCTCCAGTCGGACCCGGCCGAATTCGCATACAAGTTCAATGCCATCCTTCCCCCCGACATAGTGGTGCACGACATCTACAGGGTGGCAGATGACGCCCACGCGAGATTCGACGCCGTCAGCAGGACCTACAAGTATTACGTCCACACCTCCAAGGACCCCTTCGGCACGGATTTTTCATTCGCCTTCTACCACGAGCTGGATCCGGACAGGATGAACGCGGCGGCCGCATACCTCCCCGGCAGAAGGGATTTCAGCTGTTTCGAGAAGCTCCACGGCGGACAGACCACCTCCGTATGCGATCTCACCCTCGCCCGATGGGACACGATTGATGATGATGCCTGCGGCAATAAGTACGTCTTCACCGTCACCGCGAACCGTTTCCTGAGAAATATGGTGCGGGCCATGGTGGGCACCCTCCTGGATGTGGGTACCGGGAAAAAGGACCCTTCCTGGATACCGGAACTGCTCGAAAAGGGTGACCGGTGCAGCGCCGGGCAGTCGGTTCCCGGGCACGCCCTGTTCCTCACCCGCATCGAATATCCTTATGAATTGATATCAATATTAAAATAATTACAAGTTATGCTTCTATTACAGACAGGAACCGAAGTTCTTATCGAAGAAACGGCACACGAAAGTTTCTCCCTGATAGGGATGGCCGCCCGCGGCGGCTGGCTGATGCTGGTGCTTCTCATCCTTTCATTCATCGCCATCTATATCTTCGGAGAGAGGTGGTGGGCGATTCACAAGGCCCAGAAGATAGACAAAGACTTCATGGACGAGATCCACGACCTCATCCGCGAAGGGAAAATCAAATCGGCCCGCGCGCTGTGCGCCAAATCGGACTCCCCCATAGCACGCCTCATCGAGAAAGGAATCGAACGTCTCGGACGTCCCCTGCCCGACATCCAGGCGGCGGTGGAGAACACCGGCAACGTCGAAGTCGCCAGACTGGAGAAAAATCTCCCGATGCTCGCCACCATTGCCGGAGGCGCACCTATGATAGGATTCCTCGGGACCGTGACCGGCATGATCCGCGCTTTCTTCAATATGGCCCAGGCCGGCTCGAACGTCGATATCACCCTTCTCTCGGGAGGTATCTATGAGGCCATGCTCACCACCGTGGGCGGTCTGTTCGTAGGTATCATCGCCTACTTCGGCTACAACTTCCTCACCTCCCGCATCTCGGACCTGGTCTTCAAGATGGAGTCGAACACCATCGAATTCATGGATATGCTTTACGAACCGGCATCCGAATCCAAGAAATAACGGAATATGGCGATAAAACGACAGACCAAATCCGACGCAGGTTTCTCCATGTCGTCCATGACCGACATAGTGTTCCTCCTGCTCATATTCTTCCTGGTCACCTCCACCCTGATAAATCCGAACGCGCTGAAGCTCCTTCTGCCCAAGAGCACCAATCAGATTTCGGACAAGGCGACCGTATCCGTATCCATCAGGCACTACCCCGAAAAAAACTCCTTCACGTTCCACATAAACGGCTCCGTGAAACCGATTCCCTCCGATCGGGTGGAACCTGCCATCCAGGACCTCCTGAAGGACTCTGACGACCCCACCTTCTCCATCTATGCAGACAAGACCGTCCCCATAGAACAGGTGGTGAATCTGATGAACATCGCCAAAAGGAACAAGTACAAAGTCATTCTGGCCACTTCACCGGAATAACATAGCCACATCCCCAAAATGTCAGGCAAATATGCATCCCCGTTCGACGCCAAGGCCCGAGTCATAGGCCTGGTCTCGACTCTGTGCGTACACGCCGGAATTTTCTGCGGGATGACGGCTGAAATCACCCCCGCCCCGCCTCCGGAAGAAGACATGGAGATTCTGATTGACTTCTCCGAAGAGATATCCCCCATGCCGGAACCGGAACCCATCGAGGTGAAATCCGGCCGGGAGCCGCGGGCCAGAAACGTATCGGAAGAGATCAATCTGGTGCAGAAGGCGGAAGCCCCGGAGAAGGGCCTGCGCGAAAACCGCGGCGAAGAATCCACGATGGGCGATGAAGGGGACGTGGAGAAACCCGAACCCCCGAGAAAGGAAATAGACCGTCGGGCGCTCTTCGCATCGGCGAAGAACCGTCAGGCCGACACCTCCCAGGCCCAGGTGGCCGAAAATCCCCGCAGCGACCGTCTGAAAGAAGGTCATGCCTCCGGCAATACTCTCCGGGGGCGCACGGACGGGACACCCACGGCCCGACTCGAAGGGCGCACGGTGGTAGGTGCTCTGCCTGAGCCGGAATACGCTTCAAAAGATGAAACCGGCCAGGTCGTGGTAAGTATTACGGTAGATGCCTACGGCAATGTAATCGACGCCACCCCGGGTGCCGCCGGCACCACAGTCCAGAGCGCGAACCTCTGGGCCGCATCCAAGAAAGCCGCCCTGAAAGCCAAATTCTCGAACGGCACCTCCGCCGTCCAGAAGGGAACCATCACCTACGTTTTCAAATTGAAATAGCCTGATATATGGACACAC
>DCIQ01000007.1:7905-16288 GCA_002317435.1 Bacteroidales bacterium UBA1722
GAAGAGTATATTTCCTCCGGGACTCCCCACAGCTTCGCTGCGGGTCCCCTCCTCGCCGGCGGCAGCCCTCCGGAAATATACCTGTTCCGGAGGGCTTGTTTTCTTGTGGACGCGTCATTAAGTAAGACAGAAAACAACTTGGCTACAAGCGAAAATTACATATAGGGTTACTTATCGCCAACGGATGTAGATATAATTGAGCGAATAACATCAAATATCCTTGTAAAATTTGAAAAATCAAAGTCTTTCGTCCATTCAGCACCTTGCAAAATATTTTCAGCAAAAGAATCTTTTGAACAGGCGACAGACGTTTCTTGCTTTAAATCATCCCTCCGGAAAACCTTCTCGTCAATGATACCGTTGACCTCAACTTTATTCTTAATCTTACTGATTTTTGTCTGATATTTACCGTCTTTACTATTAGGGGTAGCACGCACATTTTGACATTTTGTACCAATAAGGTTTCAAAAATCATAATCCCTAGGCAAAAAGGAGCAATAAGGCGTTTCGTTCATTCCTCCTCTTGTACTAAGCTATCTTCATCTGAGAAGACTCGGAGTTGTCTAAAATGGTTCTTATCAAGGGATGACTCTGCCTTATAATAGTATCTACCATACAATTGGATATGATTCCAATTGAGGGGAGAAATGTGTGGTAGCAAGGATTCGTCCAACCCTCCGTTCTCTTTTTTGTATTCAATTGCCTTCTGCAGATATACGGTATTCCAGATAACAACGGTATTTATGAGAATGTTCAAGCAACTTGCTCTTTGCATTTGATCCTGAAGGTCCTTCTCGCGCAGGTTGCCTGACTTGCCAAAGAAAAGAGCACGGGCGAGTCCGTTCATTGCTTCTCCTTTGTTCAGGCCGATGAGAATTTCACGCCTGAGTTTTGTGTCAGTGAAGTATTTCAGGAGAAATATGGTCTTCTCTATACGCCCCATTTCCGTTAGTGCCCTTGCTATGGCATTCTGTCTGGAATATGATCCGAGTCGGCTCATAACCATATCACACGAAACATATCCTGCTTTTATGGAGTAGGCAATCCTGAGCACTTCAGAAAAATTCTCTTCTATGATCTTTGTGTTCACCCGCCTCATTTCGATATCGGAGAGGAAATCAGGCACGGCCAATTCGGGCAGCACATACAGTTTGCTGTCAGAAATATCCCTGATTCTTGGGGCGAACATGAAGCCGAGAAGATGCGAAAGGCCAAAAATCTGGTCAGTATATCCTGCCGTATCCGTGTAGTGTCTTTCTATGTCAAGTTCGGACTCATGGTGCAGCACACCGTCGATGACATGCACGGCATCACGGATATTTGTGTTGATGACATTGACATAGAATGCGGAGTACTCGTCGCTCGTGTGCCGGTACATCGTCACTCCTTGTGCGGATCCGTAATGCGGGTTGTGGGAGGCGAGAATGGAACGGACCCCGCATACGACCCGCATGCCGTCACTTGACGATGTGGATCCGTCTCCCCATATTCTGGCCAAAGGAAGATGGTGCTGGTAATTGACAAGCGTTGCCTGCGCCTTTTTTAATGTTTCATCATATAGCCTCCAGTTGGATACCGTGAACAGACTGCCATAATTTACATCATCGGAACTTTCGGCCATCTTTTGCAATCCGATATTCATCCCCAAGGCAGAAAGAGCCGCCGCTATTGCCGGCTCGTCTTTAGGCATCGGTCTCTGGTGTGTCGATAGATGGGTGAAATCCTGCATGAATCCAGTCCATTTGTTCACTTCGAATATAATCTCGGACAATGTGACTTTTGGGAGCAAGGAGTATAATCCTGCATTCAGAGGATTAACTCCGTCTGGCACCTCGTTTTCAAGTCGTTCAAGATGCAGACGATTGTCCTTCTTCTTCAGGCTGGAGAATGATTCCAAATCGGACTCAATTATCCCATAGACTGTTTTCAGATCCTTGGTGCGCCTTTCGAGATAATCAGCATAACATGAACCGATGCCAAGGTTTTCAACGTCAATATTGCCTTCCGGGACGAGCAAGGATTCGAGGCTGCTGTATTTATAACTGAACTTCACCCATATGTCGCCAGAACGTATCTGCCTGCGCAGCTCGAGCATGACAGCAACGACATATGCATCTTTTCGGAGGGCCCCGTCTTCGTCCTTTATGTTCTGACTCCAGTCCTTTGCCAGAAAAGAAGTAGGCACGTCGTCCGGCAAACAGGATGTTTTTTTCTCGAAACTGCTGCCGATAATAATCATAGCTGATAGTAATTCTGCCGAAGACGGACCGGTAGAGTAGAACGTGATGTTCCTGAGCATGGATGGGATGTATCGTCTGAGGATAGAATATCCGGAAATCATCTTCTCGAAGTAGTTCTTATCTCCTTCGTGCGGCGTGAAATTGCTGTCAAGTTTTGACCGAAGTTCGTCCTTCGTCGTCAATCTCTCTATTACCGATCGTAGGTCGGTGCCGTTTTCAAGCGCATCGTAGATGCTTTCACCAAGCATATGAAAATAACGATAGTTCCTATCTATCTCATCCTTCTTATCCATCAGGAATGAAGACGCCGACTTCCTTGCATCTGACTCCATCATCATAAGAATCTTGTCATTCAGGTCAACGGCCATGTCTGTAAGCCACGTCCGCTGCTGATGCATCAGGATGGCCAGCAAGGCGTGTCTTTTGTCATCAGAAAACCTCTTCAATCTATATGGAGTATAACGATATGCCTGCTTTGACAAGGACTTGAGCAGGTTCGGATGGATATCATTGAATGTGTCCGGAATCCCTAATTCACGAATATTTCCAATTTTCCCTGCAAGTTCATTGAAGGAACTGCTGTTCCAGCGTCCCGACACATCCTTCATTTCAAAAAGACTTGACGTGTTGCCGTCGGACAATTCAAGAAGCCGATCGAGTTTCTCTTTCTGTTCGGACGAAAGGCTTCCGACTACGGATGCGAATACCCGTTCCTCTTCCTCTCCTATGGCATCATGCGCCATTCTTGCAATGGTTGACAACTTGGGCGGTATGATCCTGCGTTCCTTCGAAAACTGCACGGTTTCCTTAGTTATGGCAACAAGATCATTCAGTCTATGCGAACAGCATCTGATGAAATCCGTCACCTCGCTCCATGCTTCTTCCTGCCGGTATCCGTAGTATGAACAGATTTCAAGAAGATGATTTGATTTGGTGTTCTTGTTCCTTCCATATCCTTGTATAACCTCAGGGTCCACGTCAATCTGAGCTGAGACGAAATTCAGGACTTTCAACGGGACAGAATCAAGGACCGGATATGGCCACCCTTTGTGCCTGAGACAGCAGAGCGTCATAGCAAATCCCAGCCTGTTGTCCTGTCCTCTATGAGTGTTGATAATCTGAATATCCTCCGCTGTCAGCGTATAATAGAACTCGAGCTCATCATCAGTGATGGATTCGGACACGGATATGAACTCGAGCTGCTGTGCGTTAGAAAGATGAATTTTTCGTTCGGCCATATTTTCTTCCTATTATGGGTTCGACTTTTCTTTCTCCTGCTCTTCCTTGCGGATGTTTATATATTTATATAAGGTACGCCGGCAGATGCCGCTCATCTTCAGAATCTGTGACACAGGGTACTTCTGTGAATCATACAGCGTCATTGCCTGCTCGATGGTGTCCTTGTTGACCTTTGGATGGCCGCCTTTCCGTCCGCGAGCCCTTGCAGCCTTCAGCCCGGCCCGGGTACGTTCGACTATAAGTTCCCTTTCGAACTGGCTCACTCCGCTGAAGATGGTGAAGAGTAGCCTGCCCTGTGGAGTCGTCGTGTCAAGCCATGGCTCCTTCAGGGACTTGATATTCGCCCCGGCCTTGTCAATCTTCTCCACAAGGTCGAAGAGGTCCTTGACAGAACGGCTCAGTCGGGTGAGCTCGCAGATGATGATGGTGTCTCCCTTCCTGAGGGTGCGAAGAAGAATGGAGAGTTCCGGACGCTCCTTTGTCGTGCCGGTGAATTTTTCCTGGAAGATGTTTTCGCATCCGTACTGTTTGAGTGCATCGACCTGCCAGTCCAGGTTCTGATCAGCGGTCGAGCAGCGGGCATATCCAATGATCATGGCAATTTTGTATATTTAGTCAGCTTTCTTGGTTTCAAGATAGACTTTGTTTTGCATATAACAATATATACAAAAATAAGGATAAGAACTGATGATGTCAAGAACTTTTTGAAAAAGTATGTTATACGCTGGTTTTGTATACGGGTAAATTTTCAGTAATAAATTTGCATATCCAAACAAAGTGTTATATATTTACTAGTAATAAGAAATGAAGATATGAAAACAGTTTCTGTAGCATTAAAGAAACAGACCGCATTCCGCCTTAGCCCGGAACTTGTGGAGAGGTTGAAGACGAAAGCGGAGAAAGAGCATAGGAGTCTCAACAACTATGTCGAGATGGTATTGATGTCAGCAGTGGAGGATGAACCGAACGAAGTTACGGCATCAGCTATACGCCAGATTACGTTTCTGGGAGTAGAAATGCACTCAGCATAAAAATTCAAATCGGTTTTGGAGGAAAATAAGTTATGTTGCGGATGAAGTTTCTGTGCGGCTGTATCCTGTTACTGTTACATTCTGCCGTTTATGCGCAGACATATAAGAACAATGTTTCAGTCCGGTGGGCTCTTTCTACAGAAATAATGATGGATTTCAAATTGGATTACCATTATATGTTTTCGAAATATGTTGGCATTGGAGGAGGTGTTTTCTTGAATTCCGAGTTCGGCCAAGTAAAAATGCCGCATGGAAACTACTCCATCCCTGGAAGCAGCATTTCATGGACAAGCGAGACCAAGGTCACAAAGCCAGGATTCTCCATTTCGGCTATCGGACAGATAAGTTTGTTTCAGATTAAGGGAAGAAGTGTAATGTTGGAACTGGAACCGTCCTGGCTATTGTCCATCCCTAGAGAATCACAGATACTACGTTGCCAAAATGTTCTATCAGGAGAATTATCCAGTGATAAGGTAAAAGCTTCCGGTGGTCAATGGACGTCTTGGTTGCTCAGAACCGGACTGTCATTTTTCGTGAGTGAGCATTTAGCCATCGGGATTTCATACAACATCACGAATTTCGATTCATTCTCGACAGCCAGGCTTCTGGAATATAAAGGAACTGTATTTGATCAGTTCTATCAAGAGAAGAAACCGGTGGTTCATAGTGTGGACGTTGGGGTGCGAATCTTCTTCTAATTTAGGGATTGAAAGGATTCATTCATAATAACCAAGAGCTTGGGGTTGATATATACCCAAGCTCTTGGTTTTCAGCTAATTCTACGAAAAAACTCATTGCGTGCTCTATTAAATTTTATAGTGTACATACTTGTCTATCTTCCAGAGGGTCATTGTACCGCTAAAGTGAAAGTCCTCCGAAAGACCGGCAGACGGAAATATGCAAAGAACAACAAAAAAAGTTATACCACAAGTTCTCCTGTACGTAGAATGTCTTCATACAAAGGAGACGGATGGCATTTTTCAATTAAGACAGGCTCTATCAATGTATTTATGTCCATAGTTAATCGCCATAGTTTTGCAGATGCAGACATATAATCCCCATCCAGTTGAGGAACTACTACAGCCAAATCTATATCACTGTTTTCGTTAGCGGTTCCTTTACTGTATGAGCCATAAAGATACACTGTTACGGGACCCAACTGGTTCATAACAGCTTGTTTGTATTCTTTGGCGATTCTTATAACCTGTCCTTTATCCATTGTTGCAGATTCTTTGTTTTTTCCAACAATTCTTTGCACTTGCCTTCTGAAAGAGCTTTCAGCAATGATTCTTTATATGAAGGATATCTGGCTTCCACATTCAGTGGCATGATTTCACTAATAAACATCTTCTGCTCCTCATCCATCAAAGAATTCAATCCACAACTCTGAGCGATGTTGATAAGATTATGCGATATCGGAGTGGTCTGAGATGATTTGGAACACCAATACGCCTTAAAGATTTTTTCTATTGTCTGATGACACATAAATCCAACATACAACCAACGTCCAGTCGCAAACATAGCTTCAGCAGTTTCCAAATCATAATCAGACAAATCCAACCAATATTTCACCTTATCGTTCATAAACCATCCCTTTAGATTACTTTGCAAATGTAGCATTTAGTAAGACTGAAAAAATAACTTGGTAAAGATTTATGAATTATTTCGAGGACAGATTCTTTTGAAGAATGAATTCACTGTCTTTCTCCGAAAGACACGCCACTCTGGCGAGCCGCTTCTGTGGTGGGTGCAGCCTTCTGGTCCCGCCGATTTGTCAGGACTAGGGGGGGGCTTGATGTGACCTTGAGGCTGATAAAACAGGTATCGGGCCGACACAGGTGATTGTCGGGTTAATCGTAACAGGCAAGTTCTGACGGCCCTCCCCGTAGGTCAGCCGGAGGACTTTCGCTTTAGCGGTCGCAGCAGTTCTCCGGAGGGCCTACGGGGAGGACCGGCCCACCTACATAAAAAATCACCCTGTCATCATATCAGACAGGGTAAAATCAGTTGCATAAAGACTATTCAGTGGAGACCGTTCAGACTCACTGGATATACCCGAACGCCTTGAGTTTTCTCTTGTCCTCCCGCCAGTCGGGGTTTACCTTCACGAACAGATGGAGCACCACCTTCTTCTCGAAGAATGCTTCCATATCGAGACGGGCCTCGGTACCCACCTTCTTCAGCATCGCCCCCTTCTTGCCGATGAGGATTCCCTTCTGAGAATCACGCATACAATTGATTACGGCGTTTATCTCATAACGTTCCTCACCTTCGTGGAACTCCTCCACCACCACTTCGCAGCAGTAGGGAATCTCTTTCGTATAATTGGTGAGAATCTTCTCCCGGATTATCTCGGAAGCGAAGAAGCGGAGGCTGCGGTCCGTGAGGGTGTCCTTGTCGTACCACGCGGGATTCTCCGGCAGCAGTTCGAGAATCTTTTCGAAAACGGAATCCAGATTAAACTTCTCCAGCGCCGATACCGCGAATATCTCCGCCTTCGGCAGGAGGGTCCTCCACGACTCGGTCAGCTGCATCACCTTCTCCTGTGTGGAGATATCGATTTTATTCAGAACCAATATCACAGGACTGTCCACCTTATTCAGCTTCTCGATATACTCGATATGCTTGTCGGCAGTCTCCACCGTATCGGTGACATAGAGGATTACGTCGGCATCCCCTATGGCACCGTCCACGAAATCCATCATACTCTCCTGAAGCTTATAGGACGGCTTCAGGATACCCGGAGTATCCGAATACACTATCTGGTAATCGTCCCCGTTCACTATACCCATTATCCTGTGGCGGGTAGTCTGGGACTTGGAGGTTATTATGGAAAGACGCTCCCCTACGAGGGCGTTCATAAGGGTGGACTTCCCCACATTCGGATTTCCGATTATATTTACGAAGCCCGCCCTGTGTATCCTGCTGTCGGCCATATGTTATTCGTATGAGCCCATCTTGAGCATCCCCACTTCCCTCTCCGTAAGGAAGCGCCACTGGCCCCTGCGGAGGTCCTTCTTCGTGAGTCCTGCGAAATAGACTCTGTCCAGACGCTTCACGCTGTAGCCCAGAGACTCGAATATGCGCCTCACGATGCGGTTGCGGCCCGAATGTATCTCTATTCCCAGATGGTCTTCCTTCTCTTCGATATAAGAGAGGGCATCCGCGGCGATGGGACCGTCCTCAAGCATTATGCCCTGCAGAATCTGTTCGAAATCCGATTTCTTGAGATTCTTGTCGAGAACCACCTGATATATCTTCTTCCGCTCGTACGAAGGATGGGTCAGTGTCTCCGTAAGCGCTCCGTCATTCGTAAAAAGGAGCACACCTGTGGTGGACTTGTCGAGACGTCCCACAGGGAACACCCTTTCGGGACACATTTCCTTGGAGATGAGATCCATCACATTCTTCTCCGCATGCGGGTCGGAAGTGGTGGTCACGAAATCCTTCGGCTTGTTCATCACTATATAGACCTTCTTCTCTCCTCTGAGACGCTCCCCGTTGAAACGGACGTCGTCCTCGGGATGCACCTTCACTCCCAGTTCATTGACCACCTCGCCGTTAACGGTTATCACGCCTGCGGCAATATACTCGTCCGCTTCGCGGCGGGAGCACATCCCGGAGTTCGCTATGAACTTGTTCAGACGTACGGCATCGGGATCGAACGGCTGTTTGGCCACAGGCTTGTCACCTTTCGGCTTGCGGTTTTTCTCTATCGCCACCGTCTCCCCGGCATCGATTCTTCTGCCGCGGCCACGGCCCTCGAAGGACCCTTTGGATGCAAACGTGCGACGGGGGCGTTCGCTGCCCTCTCCGTCGCGATGGAACGTGCGGCGCGGACGCTCGCCGTTCTCTCCGTCACGGTGGAACGTG
>DCIQ01000007.1:16432-21651 GCA_002317435.1 Bacteroidales bacterium UBA1722
ACGCTCACTGTTCTCTCCGTCACGACGGAACGTGCGGCGGGGACGCTCGCCGTCATCACCGTCTCTGTGGAAATTGCGCCTGGGGCGCTCATCTGAATGATTGAAATTTCTTCCCTCTCCGAACGGGCGGGAACTTCTTTCGGCCGTGCCTTCCTTGGATATGGCAGGACCTCTCTTTACTCTTGGTCTCATGTTAACCTATATCGATATAAATGTTCTTATCGGGAATGACTCCCAAATAACAGGCCGCAAATGTAGGGAATTAATTTATAATTCCTACTTTTGCGAGACACAAATAAAGAAAGGGTATGAAGATGAAGATGAGGTTCGGGTTATCACCCTTGTTCAGAGAGAATTTCAGTGTCTCTTCCGACGCTGTGAAAAACAACAGGCTGCGTTCGTCACTTACTGTCGCCATCATCGCCACGGGCATCACGTCCCTGGTGGGCATCATGACTGCCATAGACGCATTGAAGAACTCCCTGAACGACAGTTTCGGGAAGATGGGGGCGAATTCATTCTATATCACGGCCAAATATTCCTCCACCACGTCCGAAGAGCACAAAAGGGTAAAAAACAGACGGGTCATCTCTTTCTCGCAGGCCCGTGCGTTCATAAACGGATACAGGACACCTTCCCTGAAGACAGTCTATGTAACCATAGGAGGAGCCGAGACATTCAAGACCGAGAAGTCCAAGACCGAGCCCAGAATGACTCTCGAGGCGGCGGACGAGAACTATCTCGATTTCCAGAAGATAAATGTGGACCGGGGACGCGGCCTCTCCGCTACAGACGTGGAGACATCCGCATTCAATTGTGTCATAGGAAGTCGTACGGCATATACGCTTTTCGATAATGCGGATCCGATCGGCAAGGTCATATCGGTGAGGGGTGCCGGATATAAAGTGGTGGGAGTGGCCGAACGCCAGGGTTCATCGATGAGCAGTTTCGACAACGCCCTCCTGATACCGATATCGAACGCGAGAATGTCCTATCTGAACGAGGAATCGGACTATACCATCGGTGTCACCCCCGCTGCCGGAACGAACTTCCTGACGGCACTTGACGATGCCGAGATACTGTTCAGATCCGTAAGAAGGCTGAGTCCGTACGATGAGACCGATTTCGAAATGAGCCGCAGCGATGCCATATCCGCCATATTGGACGAAGTGATGGGCGGAGTCACCGCCGCAGCCCTGGTCATCGGGCTGATCACCCTCCTGGGGGCGGCAGTGGGCCTGATGAACATTATGCTGGTGTCGGTAAAGGAACGGACACGAGAGATAGGAACGAGGAAAGCGTTGGGAGCGAAATCCTCCACTATCCGCCAGCAGTTCTTCATGGAATCCATAATAATAGGACAGAGAGGATGTCTGATAGGAATAGTGATAGGGACCATCGCTGCCAATCTGGTTCTCCGGTCACTGGAAGTGAAGGGAGTCATTCCCTGGTTCTGGATGGGGATGGCCGTCATCCTGTGTCTGATAGTCAGTATCCTGTCCTGCTACATCCCCGCGAAAAAGGCAGCGGCCCTCGACCCCATCGAAGCCCTCAGATACGAGTAGGCATCATCCCTTTATCGGGATTACCTTCTTCGCAAGGGCTGCATACAGGGGCTCCCTCTGGCGGTAAAGTTCCTCTATGGTCCGGCTCAGCTCCTGTCCCTGGGCGTCGTTCAGCATAGGACGCGAGGCGGGATCGGCGGAGAGGCGTTTGAAAAGCAGTTCAGGATCCGCCTTCAGATATATGCAATAGGTGAACCTGTCCACAAGTTCGGCGCAGGCCCTCCTGGTCACCATTCCGCCCCCCAGAGAAAGCACCAATGAGCAGTTGGCGGTGTCTTCCAGAGTCTCGCTGTGCTGACTGACATGCTCCTCCAGAATGTCTTCCAGATACTTTTCTTCCAACTCCCGGAAATATTCCTCACCCTTGTCGGCGAAAATCTCCCTTATGGTCCTGTCTTCCTTTTCTTCTATGTAAGCGTCGGTGTCGATGAACGGAGCACCGAGCTGCCGTGCCAGCTCCCTACCCAATGTGGTCTTGCCGGCGGCCATGAATCCTATCAATGATATAATCATTCCTGTCAGAATAACGTCGGTTCTTCATCATCGGAAAACGATACGGACGAAAGGTCCACAGGAGCGTTCCCGTCGTCCTCCGCTTTCCCGTCCGGTGCCGTTTCGGAAGGAGCATCCTCCGTTACGGATCCGGCATCCGCCTCAGGCACGATATTCTCCGGCATCTCCTCCTGGATGTCGATTTCAGTTTCCCGGGAAGATTCCTTCAGGAGAGGCTCATCGAATGCGATGCTGTCGGTCTCCAGATAGGTAACCTTCCTTCCCTTGGCACGGAAACTCTTGACACCTATGAACTGTTCCACATCCACCATCTCCGGATCCCGTTCCTTCTTCCCGCCGGCAGGGAACGTAAGCTTCAGCTGCGGGAACTCATCCTCGCTGATGTCGATGAATCTGGAACCTGCTTCCGGGGATATGAACGGCTGGACCGTATTGAGACTGGACTCGAAGGTGAACCGCTTTATGTAGGTGGCCTGCGCGGCACCGTCCCAATAGAGGGCCGACCATACCTTTTCCGTATCAAGTTTCTCCACCCGCAACAGGTCTCCCTGATATCTGTTCGAGAGGTCGAATCCTGTAGTATAGAAAGTTCCGTCCTTACAGATGACCAGAATCTGCTCCGAAGTGGTGAACTCTCCGATAAGTTCTCCGTGGGCATCTTCGTTCAGGCGGTTGATATCCCAGTCAAACCATATTTTCTTGCCTCCCAGAGAGGATACTCCGACAGATTTCTGCACGATGCGCTGGATAGGGTTCTTGGAGAGGATATTCCCCATCGAGGAACGGTTCTTTATGGCCAGATCGTGGAAGTCATATTCGAAAATAAGTTTCTTGAGTTTCTGCTTCGGCTTGAGATATACCTTTATCTTCTCCTCCTCGGCATTGGGATTGGCCGTGAACCAGAGAATCGCCGACATCTCGTGCCCCTGGGTCACATCATACCATTTATCCCTGGTTATATTGGTGACGTTGAAGCGTTTTACATAAACGTTCCCCATCCTGCCGTCACGGTATGCCACATTATATGTGGTGCGCTTGTCATCCCTATGGAACACTGCAACATGCAGAATGCTCCTGTCCACGAAGTCCTTTTCCTTCACCTGACGGATTATGTAGCGTCCGTCCTTGAGGAACACTATTATCTCATCGATATCCGAACAGTCCTCCACATATTCCGCTTCTTCTATTTTCTTGGGATTCGTCCCCACGAAACCTTCGGCCCTGTTCACATAGAGTTTCGCATTGTTCACCGCCACCTTGGCGACCTCGATGTTCTCGAAGGAGACTATTTCCGTCCTGCGCGGGTACCGGGCGCCGTATTTTTCCTTCAGGGAAGCATAATAATCTATGGCATACTGTGTCAGATGTTCGAGATTATACTGCACTTCCTTCTCCTTCTTCTCTATATTCCTTATCTTGTCGGTAACGGCCTTCACGTCGAACTTGGATATCTTCCGCACAGGTTTCTCCACCAGTTTGACGATATCTTCCATCGTGATGGTCCGCCGGAGGAGATGCTGGTAGGTCTTCATCTCGGCATAGACATCCTTCAACTGCTTCTCCCACGTACGGGCATCATTCTCCAGCACCTTGTAAACCCTGTTCTCGAAAAATATCTTCTCCAGCGAGGTATAATGCCATTCCGTCTCCAACTCGCCGAGTTTTATCTCAAGCTCCATCTTCAGGAGATCCCTGGTATGATCGGTATTGAACCGGAGGATTTCATCCACCCCGAGAAACTGCGGCTTCTTATCCTTTATGACACACGAGTTCGGGGAGATGGGGAATTCACACTTGGTGAAGGCATAGAGAGCGTCGATAGTCTTGTCGGGAGAAACGTCATTAGGGAGGGTGATTACTATCTCCACCTTGTCGGCGGTATTGTCATCCACCTTCCTGATCTTGATTTTCCCCTTCTCATTCGCCTTCAGAATCGAATCTATGATATCCGAAGTGGTGTTGCCGAAAGGTATCTCCGTGACGGCGAGCTGATTCTTGGAGAGTTTCTCTATTCTGGCCCTCACCCTGACCCTGCCGCCTCTGACACCTCTGTTATATGCTGACACATCGGCCAGCCCGCCTGTAGGAAAATCGGGGTACAGTTCGAACTCCTCACCCTTCAGGTATGCTATGGATGCATCTATCAGTTCATTGAAATTATGGGGGAGCATCTTGCAGGCCAGTCCCACCGCCACACCCTGGGAGCCCTGCATCAGCAGCAGAGGGAATTTCACGGGGAGATTCACAGGCTCCTGATTCCTTCCGTCATAGGAAGGGACCCATTCGGTAGTTTTCGGATTGAAGACGACCTCGCGGGCGAACTGGGTGAGACGAGCCTCGATATATCGTCCTGCGGCGGCATCATCTCCGGTAAGTATGTTGCCCCAGTTTCCCTGACAGTCTATGAGAAGGTCCTTCTGTCCCAACTGTACGAGTGCATCCTTTATGGAAGCATCTCCGTGGGGATGATAGGGCATCGTGGCACCCACCAGACTGGCCACCTTGTTCAGTCGGCCGTCATCACACTCCTTCATCGCATGGAGGATACGCCGCTGGACAGGTTTCAGTCCATCAATGATATGGGGGACGGCACGTTCCAGAATAACCTCCGAAGCATAATCGAGAAACCACTCCCGATACATGCCCGAAAGCTTGTATTTCTTGGTCCCGTCGTCTATTATCTTACGGTATTTGTCGCTGATGGATCCATCACCCTCAGGAATCTCTTCACTTTCAGCGATTTCCTTTTCCAATTCTTCTCTGTCTTCTATCTCTTCGCTCATATTGATGATTATGCCCCGGTTTATGGAGCGTCACAAAAGTAGTCCATTCACAGGAAATAAAAACCCTTCCCGGAATAATTTTTTCAACACAACGATGCGGAAAAGTGTCTCAGACTATGAAATCCCGCTGTTTTATATCCTTGATTCTGAGCTGTATATTCGCCAGCCCGCGGAAATAGTTCTCGGCGATGCTGTAGCAGATGTCCACAGGATTACCGGAATGCATGCTTTCGAAATACTCGGACCTGTTGAAGGCGATGGCGGATATGGAATGATACGGTTCGTCCTCCTGTATGAGTTCCAGTTTCATATGCCCGTTACCGGAGCCCACCAGACGGCCGTTCCCGTTATCATATAC
>DCIQ01000090.1:0-9510 GCA_002317435.1 Bacteroidales bacterium UBA1722
ATGGCCAAATAAATGCTCACCGATGTTTTTGTTGAACGGCGTCAGTATGTATCCTGAAGTCGGACTGCGCCCCGCAGAAGAGTATATTTCCTCCGGGACCTCCCATATTTATGACCCCCGCATCGGCTGCTTCGCAGCCACTTCCCCCTCAGGGGGAAGGGATTCACGCCTCCCGGGCTTCCGTCTTTCTACGAAAGACCCACCCTTACCGGCGGGCCGCTGCAGCGGCCTTTCTCTCTCCGATCCTCCCTCGCCGGGGGCAGCCCTCCGGAAATATACTTCATTCTGCGGGGCTCAGTATCCAGTGGTCGCTGAGATGAGGTCAGATAATTTCCCGAAGAGACTTGTCTGTAATCCGTAGTATTCTGCTTAACTGCTTCATGGGGACACCGTACCGGCTTTTCAGTTTCGATGCCAGAGAAAGCCGTTCAGAAGTTCCAAGGTCCATGATTCTAGTGACAGAATAGTCTTTCTCAGCCATTTCCAATGTGATGGTTCTGATTTCTCTATCACTGAGCATAACACGATTATCACCATCAAGACTTTTGTTAATCTCCGGTTCAGACTTTCTGCTCAGCACGAAGAGGTAGTGTCTCTGTGATGCAAATTTCCGTTCAATACTTTGATGCGATATGTAATTTCCGGGATTAATAAGACCATCCGCCCTAACCATCCATTCCCCAGGGATTTTTTTGTGTGAACCGATCAGTTTCCTCATTTTCAACTCACCTGTCGAGGAAGCAGGAAACCAATTCCCCTTGGGATTGTCATGAAGATTCATATCCCTCTCCACTGATTGAATATAAAGACATTCCATAGACCGGTATCCCTGTGACCTGCTCTGAAAACTTGTCCGAATCTTCATCTGGGATAAGTCACCGGACGAGTCCGGGAAGTCAATGCCTGTTCCACTTTGAGTGTCGTTATAGTCTCCAGAAAAATATAATGCAGCTGAGCTCCACGGATAGCATTCGATACGATATGGGAATCCCGCTACCATAGGATTTCGATGAATATAGGCGACAGTCGTCAAAAGGTATTCTATCGTGTCCACTTCTTTCATACTGACATCAAAGGCTCCCATTATTTTTTCGCCTCTATGTTTCCTGACCCAAATACCCGTCAGACGCTTGTATTCATTTATGAATTTTCTGGCAGATTCGGCAGAACCGGATATCAGAATGTGAATATGGTTGGACATCAAGCAGAACGCGTGAATTTTGACGCCACCTGATACCATTGAACACAAGGCTATCCTGTTCATTCCGGCTATGAATTCGGATTCATCTCTGAATAGAAAATCTATTTTACGCCCATCTGAATAGATGTGCCAATATGAATTTTTCCCTGTCATATTTCTCCCCCCCAATCAAAGTTTTGAAATTCTGCGCAAGGTATGAACTATCTAATTAAAATCATCTGGCATAGCAACATTTTCATAATAAACAGATAATCAGTAAATTCAAAAAAAGAAGCCATGTCCAAACCCCATCCGATAGCCGGGACCGGACATAACAATACGCTCACAACGCGCTGCAAATAAGCAAATTACTCAAACATCAACATGCCCAATGATTTTATTGGGCATAATTGCTTTTTTCTGCGAAACAACGGATAGGGGGAGGGATGCCCCTTGAACACGCGAGAGCGAGAAACTCAAAACAGAAATGATCGAATACTTACGCAAAAAGTTAAACATCATCACCGAGAACGGTGCTGAACGAAATCTGGCAATCATCAATGATTCCCAAAAGGATTTAGAGAGGTTATTAGCTGACCTTGGCGATCTCCGACACATTATTTACGGAGAGCAAATCAAGGAATGGTATAACACCCTGCGGGGAAATCCGCAATTCGGAAACCTTGTCAAGACAGATGATGACAGCTTTGGAATATGCTTGGATGGGATATGGTGCGGATGCTGGTATAAAGACAATAATGACATGCATCCTTATTGGGGATTCTGGAAGGCCGATTTTACTGAAGAAGAAGTATCTAAGGTCAAAAAACTGCTTGAAGCATGTGGCATGGCTGACGATGGAAAACAGGAGAATGATTTCATACGGCGGGCAAATACGGATGAAGGCGATCAGGTGTGTTCAAAGTTCTATTATTCTGCATTAGAACTTGGGTATATTCGCCGCCAAGAAGTTCGTATGACCCCTCATTAAAAGCATAAGAGGCCTCCTCTACATAGGCATCTCCCACGTAGATCTGACCATCATTTTTCTCGATATAAATTGGCATCACACCATTTTGATTAATATTTCTTTCCTCCATAATAATCACTTATCACACTAAGGCGACACATCACATTGTTCAATATAACATCTATCTATGATAATACTGTATCATAAACCCTCCAGCCTCCATCTTATATTGGTTTCAGTCTTTCAGACATCCTATAGGCACCACATAGACTCCATCTTCACGTCTATAGGCATACGTCCCCACGCCGACCAGCACCATCATGAACGATGGCGCCTTCATTCGTTCCGTATCAATTTTCCCGGCCAGCCTCAAAAGCGATTCTGAACCTTCATCAACCAGTTCATCACCACCCAGCTTGATTTCCACCAATCCGTATCGACCATCCCTCAAGTGTATTACAGCATCGCACTCCAAGCCGTTTTTGTCCCGGAAATGATGCACCTTTCCGTTCAATACTTCCGCATATACTCTCAGATCACGCACTGCCAACGTCTCGAAAACCAGCCCGAAGGTATTCAAATCATTTACAAGATCCTGAGGGCCGATTCCGAGTGCTGCGGTGGCTATCGACGGATCGGTAAAATACCGCGTATCACCCGTCCTGATCGCAGTCTTGCTCCTGAGATTCGGATTCCAAGCCTCGCTATCCTCTATCACAAAAATCTCCTTTAACGCTTTAATGTATGAGGATATTGTATCTTCCGACAACGAATCAGACTCATTTGCCTCCAGATCAGCACGAATCGTTCCGAACGAAGCCTGACTTCCCTGATTTCTTGCCAGAGAGCGTAACAGACGATGAACACGTACCGGGTCACGTTCCACACCGTCAACCTTCGAAATATCACGCTTCTCTATCGCCTCGATATAATCAAATGCCTGGTCCAACGCGACATCCCGGTCCATATCGACAGCAAGAGGCCATCCGCCGCGACATATCAGGAAAGCAACATCCTCAATATCCATTCTGTTTATGCCACCGATCTGATCAGGTGCTGTAAACAGCCCGGCAAGCGAAACTTCTCCTGTTGATTCCTGCGACTCCCAGAGGCTCATAGGACGCATCTTAAGCCATCCGATACGTCCGGTCCCGGAATGTATTACTTTGCTCATATCTGCAGGGACAGAAGATCCCGTCAAGACAAACTGACCCAACGGACCATGGTCACATTCAAAACGCACACTATCCCACAGTTGAGGAGCGATCTGCCACTCATCAATAAGACGCGGAGCCTCTCCTCTCAACAGCAATTTCGGGTTCAGCGATGACATCTTGATGTTCTGCTCCACCATTCCTGTCTGAGACATATAGAGTATGCTCTTAGCGATCTGTTCTGCCGTAGTGGTCTTACCACACCATTTGGCTCCCTCAATGAGTACAGCTCCCTTACCTGCCAACTTCCGCTGTAGCAACCCATCTGCTATCCTTTTCCTATATACTTTTTCCATATCGCATCACCTTTATAGCTACAACAAAAATACAAATATTTTATCTCATTCACCCATTCGGCCAAGAATCGTTCACCCGTTTGACCAAAAATCATTCACCCATTCGGCCAAGAATCGTTCACCCGTTTGGCCATTTTTCATTCCTCACTGCCGGTCGATGACGAACGTCCCCTGTCGTGAACGCGGCCTCCACCAGAGGACTGACGGATCTCCCTCTTCGGGGTCGTCATTATCGGTAAATCCGATATTCAGGAGGAACTTGCCATCCTTTATATTCTTCAGGGGAAGTCTGAACACTGCCGATTCCGGCTCGAACGATTCTTCATATTTTCTGTCGCCGCTTTCCACATAGACGGTCACACGGTCGAGGGCGCGGATGTCATCATGAGTGCGGACGGTGACTGCCAGAGCCTTGCCGATGAGCTCGACATCGAACTCGAACCAACCGTCATCGATACCGTGCCAGTCCCAGCTCTCACTGATATCATAGTGGTCCTTACTTTCTATCGTCAGTTTTCCGCCTTTGGAGATATGACGGACATAATCGGTCAGAATGTTCAGCTTTCCGTCAACCTTCTGTTCCGTGCCCTTCAAATTATATGAACAGCTCATCCGGGCATTGATTTTTCCGGGTTCGATACCGGCAGGGTTTTTCACCGTCACCTTATAAGTCTTTTCGCTTTCAGAAGTGACGACGCCTTCGATATGGGGCTGAGAAAATTCGAGAGCGCTGTCCTCGGGAAATGAAACTCCGAAAGACATCCGTTCCCGGAAAGGATTCTTCACGACCAGTTCGATGTCAAATTCTTCAGGAGCCTGACTGTCCAGCATTATGTAGGGTGCGCTGACGTACCTGCCGGAAGCCATCCACATCACCGTCGGCATAGTGTTCTTGTCCACGATGTCATTCGGAACCAGCGAGCCTATGGGGATATTGGCGATGGCGGGCTTTCCATCCCGCGCTGAAACCATCATTATGTGGTCATATTCACCCATAAGCTGCCCCCGGCGCTCCGAATCGCCTCCGGCTGTAGCCAATATGAAATGGTCCATTCCGTCCCTCTGTTCATAATAGTACGTATGGGTATGTCCGCTGAAGACTGTGTACTGATGCCCTTGGAGCATCGGAGCGATGTACTCGTATCCGCCGTGATTCTGAGGAGCCCATAGCGGAGAGTGCATGAACACATAGATATGCCTTCCGTTCCATCCTTCGAGGATGCCCTTGAAATACTCGACTTGCGCATCCGACACGCTCCTTCCGCCGTGTTCTTCAGAATCCAGGACCAGAAAGAGGTCGGGACCTATCGAAAAGCTGTAGTATGTAACTCCGAAACGGCTCTTGAAATCTTCTGTCTGGAGTTGGTTCGTGAGATCATGGTTCCCGCCCACCAGAAAGAACGGAGCATCCAGTGCCTTCAGTCTGCCGAGAATATCATTCCAGTCCCTTTCGCAATACTTCACGTCAGTGAAATATCCGCCGATGAGGTCCCCCACGTTGATGACGAAATCGGGAGCCAGCCTGTTGATATCCCGGATGGCCTGTTCGAAGACGCCTATATCGTCCCCGCCCGTCTTGTCCGGAAGGACTATGAATTTATAATCGTCCCCACTGATATGCGGGATGCCGGTCCAGGGTTTCTTCTCCGTATCGAGAGCAGTCGAAAATGCCTGCGCAGAGGCGCTGAATGAGATCAGGGCCAGTGCCAAAATATTTATCAGTCGTTTCATAGCAGATTGTTTGCTGTCTTACTTGTCCGCACAAACCGCTACGCCCACCATCGAATCGGCGCAGCCGTAATAGAGATACCAGTTCCCGTGACAGTGTACCAGTCCTTCGCAGAATACGGTGCCGTCCACATACTGGCCGGTCTTCTCGAAGGGAAGTTCCGGCTTGAAGAACGGTTCATCCAAGCGGGCGAGCACCCTGGCCGGATTCTCTTCATCAAATAAGACCTGACCGGCTGAATATGCACCGGTCTCCTCACTCTTTCCGTTGTATATCAAGACAATACCGTCCTCGGTATGTACGGCGGGAGGGCCACATTCGGTAAGGCTGCTGTCGAACATACCTTCACGGGGGAGCACGACCTTGAGTATATCACCGTTTTCATCCGTCATCGGCGTCCAGTGAATCAGGTCTTCCGAGGTGGCCGGGTTGATGAATTCCTCTCCCCAGTACATCAGATATTTCCCGTCGAACTTATCGATGACCAGATCACCTTTTTCATCAAGTCTGGTGACGATGGAGGCGGACTTGGTCCAGTCGTCATCCAGAATACCTCCGAGCTGTCCCTTGAATACAGGTCCGTGTTTTTCCCAGTTCTTCAGGTCCCGTGACGTAGCGGCACACAGACGGGCCACCTTATGGTTCCAGGAAGTGTAGAGCATCACATACAGGCCGTCTTCGGTCTTCGCCACCCGGGGGTCCTCGATTCCTCCGGGATTATCAAGTTCGGCCCATTGATCATCGGCCGGATAGAGAACCGGTTCCGGGGCGATGCTCATGGTGATTCCGTCCGTGGTCTCGGCATAACCTATTCTCGAACAGCGGGAGCCTACACCCGTGGCGCTGTTGTCTTCACTTCTGAAGAGAATGCAGATCTTTCCGTCACAGGTGGTGGCGGCAGGATTGAAGGTGTCACTTTCACTCCATCGGACAGTGTCGTTACTCATGGGGCAGAAGAATACGGCCGATGTATCGGGTTTGATTACGGCGTCGGCGACAGGCCTGCTGAAAGGTCCCAACATCCAGCTGTCGGATACTTCGACAGAAGAGCAGGAAGAGAAGATGAAGGCGGATAAAACGGCTGTCGCGAATAATGCATAATGTTTCATACGGCAGGAGAAAATATTTCTGCAAAAATACGTGATTTATCGTTTATTCGGATGAAACGTTCCGCAGCCCCTTTTTGTTTTCATCCGAACTATTGTAAAATCCCAAAAGAAGAACTATCTTTGGCATATAATAATATGCAAATAATCCCATATTTGGATATTTAACATAACATGTTATGGAATATAGCTTCGATATCTTCAATAATACACCCGAAAGACTGGTGAAAATATTGGCTGGGAACTGCAGAAAGATCAGGCTTGCGAAAGGTTGGAGCCGCAGGAACCTGTCAGAACGGACAGGCGTTCCGGAACCTACCATAGAACGCTTCGAGACCCAAGCCAAGATATCTCTTGAATCCTTCGCCAGACTGGTGGTCGCATTCGGGTATTTCGACGAGGCTTCCGCCCTGCTGAAAGAGGCCAAATACACCACCGGAGCACAATTGGAAGATATCAACCGTAATATCAGCATGGGGAGGAAAAAGGGAAGATGAAAGAAATCCGGAAAATACGTGTGTTTCTTGGAGAAGATGCCGTAGGCAGTCTGCAGTTGACTCCTTCCGGTGGACAGTCTGTTTTTGAGTATGAAAACAGCTGGATAGAGAAGGGGTTCTCCATTTCTCCGTGGGAACTGCCATTGAAGACCGGTATGATCTTCTCCAGACCTTCTGCCTTCGATGGTGGTTTTGCGACATTTGAAGACAGTATGCCTGACGGATATGGGCTCTATCTTCTTAACCGGATATTAAGGACGAAGGGAACATCACTGAAGGAACTTTCTCCTCTGCAAAGGCTTGGTATCATAGGAAGTGCAGGGATGGGAGCACTGAGATATGAACCATCGGTGCTGGAAAATCATAATTCCGGGCTTGACGAACATTCGGATTTCGATGCATATCAGAATATGGCCCTCGAAGTGCTGAGTGACAAGTGTTATGGGGACAGCAACCTGCTGTATTATAATAGTCACAATTCCGGAGGAGCCAGACCCAAAGCAGTGTTCATCGCCGAAGACGGTTCCCACTGGCTCGTGAAATTCCGCCACATCTATGACCCCGAGGATATCGGCAGGGTGGAATTCAACTATATGTCGGCTGCCGCTGAATGCGGAATCACAGTTCCGGCATTCCGTCTTCTGAACGACAGATATTTTGCCGTCAGGAGATTCGATATTTCGGAAGGCCGCAGGATTCATACCCTTACCGCAGCTGCACTGCTTCAGTACGATTTCAGATTACAGGCATCAGACTACTCCACGCTGCTGGCCATGACAGGGTATCTTACACAGGACCACATTCAAGTGGAAGAGATATTCCGTAGGATGGTATTCAATATAGTCTCCGTGAATAAAGATGACCACGCCAAGAACTTCAGTTTCCTATGTGATAATGGAATCTGGTCCTTATCCCCGGCCTATGATCTGACCTGGTCCCCGGAAGGCACGAGAGGAGAGCATGCCACGTCTGTCATGTATAACGGAAACCCGACCCTTTCAGATGTGATGGCCGCCGGAAAAGGCATCCGCATCCCAGAGCGCACCTGCCGTGAAATAATAGACCAGGTCAGCGATATCTGCTCTGAACGGCTTGAGCACTTCACTCCGCTGAAGTAGACGGAGAATATCAGGGCGCCTGTTTTGTCCGACTTTTTGTAGTATTTTTGTCATAATAAAAAACAACAATCCGATACGATGAGAAAACTGTTATTTATCAGTCTGCTGCTTTTTGCCCAACTGTCTTTCGCACAGAACAACATCCTGTGGTTCGACCACGCCGCCACACAGTGGGACGATGCCCTGCCTGTCGGCAATGGCCGCATCGGGGCGATGGTATATGGCAATCCCTGGAACGAGACCATCCAGCTGAACGAAGAAAGCCTCTGGGCAGGATGCCGTGAGGACGGGAACGCCCTCCAGAACGGCCACCTGAAAGAAATCCAGCGACGCTTCCTCGAAAACAAAGTGTCAGAAGCCCTCGAACTGGCTGAGAAATACCTGAAAAGCTCCCCCATGCGCATCAGGTCCTACCAGACATTCGGAGACATCTCCATCGATTTCACCCAGCCGGGCACGACGGTCGCCGGGAAATACCCGCCCATAGAAGAGCTGGACAGTTACCGCCGGGAACTGGATCTGGACAGGGGGGTATGCACCACGACCTTCACCGCAGCCGGCATCACCTACACCCGCGAGGTATTCGCATCCGCCCCCGATGACATAATAGCCGTCAGAATGACTGCCGACAGACCGGGCGCCCTCACTTTCCGCCTTTCCTACTCCAGAGAAGCCGATGCATCCGCCATCCCCGAAGGAGACGACGCCCTCTCCATCTCCGGACAGATAATCGACCTCCCCGCCCCCGACAAAGGAGCCTCCGGCCCCCACATGAAATTCGCCGGCCTGATCAAAGCCTTCAACAAAGGCGGACATCTGACCCCCATAAACAACTCCATCTATGTAGAAAACGCCGATGAAGTGACCATATACGTCGCGATGAACACCGACTACAACTTCAGCCAGCTGAATTTCGACAGATCCATAGACCCGGAGAAACTCTGCCGTGAACAGATGAGCGCCGCCGTGACTTCCGATTTCGAAACGCTCCGCGAAAAACACATAACCGACCACCGTTCCGTAATGGACAGAGTGTCGCTGACTCTGGGAGATCCTTCCAAAAATGCCATCCCCACCGACAAACGGCTGGAAGCTATATCGGAAGGCGCCTCGGATCCTGACCTCGCGGCCCTCTATTTCCAGTTCGGCCGCTACCTCCTGATGGACTCCTCCAGACATCCCGGTCGTCTCCCCGCCAATCTCCAGGGCATCTGGTGCGGCGATATGGAAGCCCCCTGGAGTTCCGACTACCACACCAACATCAACATCCAGATGAACTACTGGCCGGCCGATGTCTGCAACCTGTCCGAGACTGTAATTCCCTTCTCCGACTGGATAGACGCCATCTCCGTACCGGGACGGGAAACCGCCCGCAAGACCTTCGATTCCGAAGGCTGGAC